>JBPCJB010000199.1:0-3453 GCA_051005735.1 Gaiellaceae bacterium
ACGAGGTAGAGCGGCTCGAAGTCGGACTCGATCGCGACGCCCATCGTCCCGTACTTCTCGCGCATCTCCTTGGGGACGTCCGAGCCGCGATTCGGAAGGTCGCGGATGTGCCCGAAGCTCGACTCGACGACGTAGCCGGCGCCGAGGTAGCCGGCGATCGTCCTCGCCTTCGCAGGCGACTCGACGATCACGAGCCGGCGCGTGCCGCCGGTTCTGGTCTTCGCTGCCACGCGGAACACCATAGCGTTGCGGTTGGTCGGCTCCGGCGCGGCGGCATCCCCTCGCGCGGGCCGGCGAACGGCGATCCCGTACAGTCGAGACGTGTCCGCGATCCGGCTGGAGCCGTTTTCCGCTGCGCATCTGGGTGCCGTTCGCGTACTCGTTACGGACCGTGACGTCTTGCGCTTCACCCGCGTGCCGGAGCCCGTTCCGACCGATTACCCGGAGCGGTGGCTCGGCCGGTACGAGGAGGGCCGGCATGACGGGTCCCGCGAGGGATTCGCGATCGAAGACGCGGCCACGGCGGAGTTTCTCGGGCTGGCCCTGGTCCCGACCATCGACCGCGAGGCGCAAACGGTCGAGCTGGGTTACATCGTTTCCCCGAGGGCGAGAGGTCGCGGCATCGCGAGCGAGGCGCTTCGCCTGCTCACGGACTGGGCGTTCTCCGAGCACGGCGCCCTCCGAGTCGAGCTGCTGATCAGTGTTGACAACGCGGCTTCCAAACGGGTCGCCGAGCGTTGCGGGTACGAGCGCGAGGGCGTGCTGCGGTCGATCCACGTGAAGGACGGCGTGCGGCAAGACATGGAGATCTGGTCGCGGCTTGCCGGGGACGATCTGTGAGCGCTCCTCGGCCGAGCCCGGCGTATCTGGCGATCGGCGCGGTCAGTTGGCCGCTCGTGAGGTCGCTCTTCCGGCTGCGGGCGCGTGGGCTCGAGAACCTTCCGGCCGGCGGCTTCGTCCTCGCTGCCAACCACAACTCGAATTTCGATCCATGGGTGCTCGGGCTGCCGCTCTATCCGCGCCGGTTCCTCCGCTTCATGGGGAAGTCGGAGCTCTTCTTCACCCCGCTCAAGCAGTTCATCGTCGCCTGCGGCGCCTTTCCGGTTCGGCGCGGCGAGCGGGATTTCGAAGCGATCGCGGCGGCGGTCGAGCTCTGTCGCGACGGGCACATCGTCGTCATGTTCCCCGAGGGAACGCGGCGCACGAAGGGGCTCCGGAAGAAGTACGAGGCGCGGGCGCACAGCGGCGCCGCCCGGATCGCGCTCGAGGCGGGGGTGCCGCTCGTACCGGCCGGGATCGTCGGCACCGATCGGCTGGGAAGGCTCGCGCAACTCCGGGTGAGCTACGGACGCCCCGTTCCGCTTGACGATCTCGCCGTCGGCGAAGATGCCGCGCAGGTCGCAACGGAGCGGTTGATGGAGGCGATTCGCGGGCTCGAGGCATCCGCATGACCAAGCCGCTGCTCGCGGTGGACGGAGACTCGTTCGCGCATCGCTCCTACCACGCCCTGCCGAAGTCGATCCGGCGAGCGGACGGCGGGCCGGCGGGGCTGCTGACGGGCATCGGGAACATGCTCGTCCGACTCTGGGAAGAGGAGTCGCCGCGGGCCATGCTCGTCGGCTGGGACACGCTCACCGTGCCGACCTATCGGCACGTCGAGCTCGAGAGCTACCAGGGTGGGCGTGAGTTCGACGCGGATCTGCTCGAGCAGCTCGACCTCGCGCCGGAGCTCGTCGAGGCCATGGGATTCGCGAACGGCAAGGGCGCCCGCTACGAGGCCGACGACTTCCTTGCCGCCGCGGTCGCCTTCGAGGAGGCGCGAGGCGGGCGAACGCTCGTCGCGAGCGGCGACCGCGACATGTTCCAGCTCGCGAGCGAGCGGACGACGATCCTGCAACCGCAGCGCGGCGGCGGCGCGCTCGCCCGGATCGGGCCGGCGGAGGTGCGCGAACGCTACGGAGTGGAGCCGAAGCAGGTGCCCGACTTCATCGCGCTTCGGGGCGATCCCTCCGACAAGATCCCCGGTGCGCGCGGCGTCGGCGCGAAGACGGCCGCTGACCTCCTGCGACGCTACGAGGGACTCGAGGCCGCGCTCGCCGACGGCCGCTTCGCCTCGGAGGCCGAAGCGCTCCGGCTCTATCTTCGAATCGCCACGATGGATGCTGGGGCGCCGCTGCCGCCGCTCGGGGATCAGGATCCGACGTGGGGCCGCGCCGCCGATCTCGCGCGCGAATGGGGGCTCGGCAGGCTCGCGGAGCGCCTCGCCGCGCTGGAGGCCTCGTCGAGCTCCTGACGAATACGGAGCTCGCGCGGCTGCATCCGACGGGACAGCATCCGGAGCGGCAGGAGCGGCTGGCCGTGCTCTCCGGCGAGCCGGTCGAGCGGCTCGCGAGCGAGGAGCAACTCGTCCGCGTCCACACGGCGGAGCACCTCGCGCGGTTGCGCGAGATCGACGAGCCGACCCAGCTCGACGGCGACACGATTGCGACCGAGACCTCGTGCCGCGCCGCGCGTCTCGCCGCGGGGATCGCGCTCGAAGCCGTCGATCGAGGGGGATTCGCTCTCGTGCGGCCGCCCGGCCACCATGCCCTTGCCGAGCGCGCGATGGGTTTTTGCCTGCTCAACAACGTCGCGATCGCGGCGCGCTACGCCCAGGCGGAGCTTGGCCTCCCACGGATTGCGATCGTCGACTTCGACGTCCATCACGGCAACGGCACCGAGGCGATCTTCCGCGGCGACGACTCCGTTCTCTTCGTCTCGCTGCACCAGTGGCCGTTCTATCCCGGAACAGGCGGCCCCGGCACGAGCGACGAGACGACGCTGAACCTGCCCCTGCCCGCCGGGAGCGGCGACGACGGCTATCTCGCCGTCTTCGCGGAGGAGGTCGTGCCGGCGGTTCTAGGGTTCGCCCCCGACCTCGTCCTCGTCTCCGCCGGCTTCGACGCTCACGAGGCCGATCCGCTCGGCGGGCTCGGGTTGACGGAGGGGGCTTTCGTCGAGCTCGGCGCCATCTGCGCGACGCTCGGGCCGCGGCTCGCCGCCGTGCTCGAAGGCGGCTACAACCTCGCGACCCTGCCGCGGCTCGTCGCCGCAGCGCGCGAGGGCTTCGCGTCAGCGTGAGTCGACAGAGACGCGGCTAGCCACGCGCCAGCGTGAGCCGCTCGAGTGCCTCGCGGCGCGACGAGACGCCGAGCTTGCGTAGGAGGCTCTTGACGTGCGAGCGCACGGTGTGCTCGGAGATGAAGAGGCGCGTCGCGATCTCGTCGGTCGCCAGGTGGTCGTCGAGCAGGAGCAGGACCTCGAGCTCGCGTGCCGAGAGAGCGTCCGCGATCTCGTCCGGCACGCCGCCGCCGAGCTGGGTTCCGTTCCGAACCTGATCGAGGAGGCGTCTCGCGACTGCGCCCGAGAGCGCCGCTTCGCCGTTCGCGACTCCTCGCAGGAACGTGACGATTC
>JBPCJB010000200.1:0-22612 GCA_051005735.1 Gaiellaceae bacterium
TCGACTAGCTGGCTGAGGCCGCAGATTGCGGCAGTGATCACCGGCTGTTCCCGCTCCGTCGCCTGGAGCGTGCCCCCCCGGAATCCCTCGCGGAGCGGGGCCACGACGCTGATCGCCGTCCGTTCGATCGCGGTCTGGATCGGGTTCACCTGGCCGAGGAACCGGACGGCGTCCTCGATCCCGAGCTCCCGCGCGTAGGCGCGGAGCGCCGGCTCGAGCGGGCCGCGGCCGGCAATCTCGAGCTCCAGGTCGGGGATCTCGGCCCGCGCGTCGCGAAAGGCGCGCAGGAGCACGAGGTGACCCTTAATCGGGATCAGCCGGCCGACGCAGAGCAGGCGGGGGACGTCGTCGTCGTACGGCCGTGCGTCCGGCTGCGGCCGGATCCCGTAGTGGACGATCTCGAACGTCTCCTCCGCGAAGCCCTCGGTCTCCTTCAGATAGCGCGCGAGGCCTCGCGAGATCGCGATGTGGCGGTGCGAGAGCGCGGCGATCGAGCGATCGGCGAGCGCGAAGCCGCGACCCTCGCGGAACTCGTTGAAGCCATGCTTCGTGCTCACGCGCACCGGCACGCGCATCGCCGTGCCCGCGAGCTGCCCGTAGACGTCGCCGTGGACGAGGTGCGTGTGCAGGATCGTCGGCCGCCGCCGCGCGAGGTAGGCGCAGAGGCGGAGGAAGGCGGGCGGATCGACATCGGCGCCGAGCGGGATCGCGTCGAGCGTGACGCCTTGCGAGACGAGCTTGCGCGCGAAGTCCCAGGCGCCCGGCTCGTGCTCGTGCAGCATCAGGAAGCGCACGTCCCAGCCGCGCTGCACCAGGGAGGGGAGCAGCGAGAGGAGGTGCGCCTCCGAGCCGGAGATGCCGGCGACCTTGGCGAGATGGAGGACGCGGACGTTCTTCATCGCCTGGCGACCGCGAGGACGCCGGTCGCCCACGAGTCGACGGAATGGCTCGCGACGGCGCGCTCGCGCAGGGTTCGCCCGATCACGGCGCGCTCCTTCGCGGTGAGCGCGGCGAGCGCCCGCAGCCGGGCGGCGAGCTCGTCTGCCGACCCGCGCTCGAAGCGGAGCGGCGGCTCGATCCCCGCGAAGAGGTCGTCGAATGACGGGTTCGACGCAAGGACGGGCAGGCAGCTCCCGCAGGCCTCGTAGACCGCCTTGTCGGGAGCGCCGGCGCGCATGTTGTTGACGAGGACGTCGGCGTTTGCGTGCACGTCGCCGATCCGGTCGTGCGGGACCGGATCGTGGATCGCGGTGCGGGCCTCGAGTGCGAGCTCGCCGATCAGGCGCTCGAGGTCGGTCCGGTGCGCACGCTCCTCGTCGCTCCCGGAGGTGCCGTAGATGTCGAGCCTCGCCTCTGGCACCTCCCGGACCGCACGCAGGATCGTCTCGATCCCCTTCGCGGGTGAGGTTCGGCCGAGGACGATTGCGCGCAGCTCGTCGGTGCCGGCACGGTCGCGGCACTCGAGGCCTGCATAGTCGATCCCGTGCCCGAGCGGAACGAGCTTTGGCGTCTCGAGCGGAAACGAGCGGCGGTCGACGCTGAGCACGTTCGTCGACGCGGCCGTCGCCGCGCGGAGCAGCGGGCTCGCGCGCCAGTGCGCGAACCAGAGCAGCACCGGCACGCGAAGCGGACGGGCGAGCGGAGCCGCCAGCACCGCATAGATCGGGCACATGTGCGCAAGCACCCCTTCGGCGCCGCGCAGCTCCGACCCGAGCGCGCGGGCGAACCGGAGCCCGCGCGTCGCCTTGCTGCCGCCGCCGAACGTCTTGACGCGGCAGTTCGACGGGAGCGTGTCCGGGACGGCATCGAGCGACAGCACGACGAGCTCATCTACTTTAACCGCCAGCGCGCGTAGCTTGGCCACGGTTGCCCCGAGCACTGGGTCAGCCGGGTCGACCTGCTGGGTGACGAAGATCAGCCTCAAAAGACGTCGAAGTCGCCGAGCTGGAACTCCCATGGCCCATCCAGGTTGCCCTCCGAGCGAAGCCGCTTGCCGAGGACCCGGATCGACTTGGGCGTCGGAAAGAAGCCCGCCGCGAGGAACGCGCCGCGCTGCTGTCGCGGGACGAGCGCGATGGTCGGCTTCGCCGAGCCCGTCGCCCGCAGGAGCTGCGCCACCTCGCCGAGGGCGTGGCAGACGACCGCGACCCGTCCGCGGCTCGGCCGCCACGCGATCAGCCCCTCGAGTCTCTCGCCGCGGAATGCGCCGAGAACTCGGTACGCGCGCGGCGAGCGCAGGTAGCGCCACTCGAGAAAAGCGGCGTCGGCGAGCTGGCCGTTCGCTCGAGGGACAGTCCCTGGGACATGTCTCGAATAGGCGTGTCCGAGGGCCTGTCCCTCGGTCAGCGCCTCGATTCGAAGCGCCCCGCGTCGACCTCGAGCTGCGGGCGGGCGCACCCAGATCCGGCCGCGCCAGAGCTCGTGCCAGCCGAGTCGCTCGAGGAAGATCGGGCGAGAGGCGTCGTTCGGGAAGGTTATGCCGAGCTCGCAGCCCCGCGCCGCCGCCTCCTCCTCGTTCGCGCGCTCGAGCCGGCCGAAGATCCCTTTGCCTCGCTCGGCAGGGTCGGTCGCCACCTGGAGCGGCATCGCCACGAGCCGCTCGACGCCGTCAACACGACAGCGGAGGAAGCTCAGCGACGCGACCCCGACGGCACGGTCGCCGTCCCGCTCGACGGTCAGGAGCCCGGGTCCCGCCGGACTCTCGTCGAACCACCATTCCAGCTCTCGCCGGTCCGGGCGCACTCCCCAGACCCGCTCGAGCAGGTCGCTCAGCGCCTCGCGCGTCTCCCGCTCAGGCGCGGGCAAAGCCGGCGCCTCCGCTTCCGGCGGCTCCGTCGAGCCTACGCCGCTCACTTGGACGACGTGCCGAGCGCGGCATTCAGCGCCCGCCGCGCGTGCGTCCCGGCAACGGTGTCCTTCAGCGAGATCAGGTCGCAGGCGCCCGCGAGCACGAGCTCGAACGTGCGCGGCGGGTACGGCTCGACGTTGTAGCGCCGCAGCCGGAAGCGGTCGCTGGCGGGGCCGTTCGCGCCCGAGACGGACGTGAAGCCGAGGTCGTAGCCGGCCTGGCGGAGCAGGCTCAGGTGCACGGGGCGATAATGAGCCTCGGAGCCCTTGACATAGGCGAACGCGCGCACGGGACGGCCGAGCGCCTCCTCGAGCCGCAGCTTCGAGATCGCGATCTCGCGCGCCGACTCGTCGATCTCCAGCTCGGCGAGCGGTCGGTGCGAGATCCCGTGCGACTCGATCCGAACGCCGGCCTGCTCGAGCTCGCGCAGCTCCCCCCAGTCGAGCGTCCGGTTGAGGATCCCGCGTTGAACGAGGTGCTCGTCGTGCGGCAACGGTCGCCGGTCGCCGACGTAGCCGAGCGGTGCGAAGAGGACAGCCGGATAGCCGTGCTTCTGCAGCGCAGGGAGCGCGTTCTCGAGGTTGTCGCGGTAGCCGTCGTCGAAGGTGATGAGGACGGCTTTCGGAGGCAGCGGCGCGCCGCCGACATAGTGCGCCAGCACCTCCTCCAGCCCGACGACCGCGTAGCCGAGCTCGGCGAGGAGCGCCATCTGCTCCGCGAACCGACCGGTCGGGACCGTGACCGGGTTCTCGAGCTGGTCGTTGACCTTGTGGTACATGAGCACGCGTAGCGTCCGGTCGGCGGTTGCGTTCGCGGGCGCCAGCGTCATCGTCGTCTCGCCGATCGTGCGGTAGACGGCGTTCTTCAGGAGCTGCTTGGCGCGCTCGGCTCTCACGCGGGAAGTCTAGTGACGTGCCCGACGAGGTCTCGTAGGCGCCGCGCGAACTCCTCCGGGGCCGCGGTCCACTGCGCTGAGCTCGCGTGTGCCTCGCGCCCGAGTCGCGCGGCGAGCTCCCGATCCCCGAGCACGCGCACGAGTGCTTCGGCGAGAGCAGCGGAGTCGCCGGGGTCGACGAGCAGGCCGTTCTCGCCCTCGCGGACGAGGTCGGGAATCCCGCCGATCCGGCTGCCGACGACTCCACGGCCGCGACAGAACGCCTCGACGAGGACGCGGCCCATACCTTCCGAGCGCGAGGGCAGAACGAGCAGCGTCGCTGCGTCGAGGGAGGCGGCGACCTCGGTCGTCGAAAGCGACCGGCTCCAGGCGATCCCCTCGCCGGCCGGTGGGCTCAGCGAGCCGGACCCGACGACGTGCAGGCGCGCGTCCCGCACCCGCTCGCGCACCAGCGGCCAGGCAGCGGCCAGCACGTCGACCGCCTTGTTGCGCTCGAGCACGCCCACGAAGAGCGCTGTCGGCGTCTCGGGCAGCGGCGCGGTCGGGCCGAGGAACGGCTCGAGGTCCATGTAGGCCGGGAACTCGGCGTCGGGCTCGCGGCCGGCCGCGCGGACGAGCCCACTCGTGTAGCCCGAGATCGTGCGAATGCCGTCGGCGCGGCGAAGGGCGATCCGCGCGAGCGCGTCTGCGAGCGGGTCGAGTAGCCGGCGCGCGCGCGATCCGTACAGCCGCGTCGGCGCGCGCCAGTCGCCGTGGAGGTCCGCGATCACCTGCGTCGGGACCCGCGCCAGCCTCCGTGCGAGCAGGACGAGCGCGGTTTCCTGCAAGCCCTGCGCGAGCACCGCGTCCGGGCGGAAGCTACGGAGCTCTCGCGTGACCCGCAACGGGAGCGCGAGATAGAACGCGAGCCCATCGAGCCGGCTGATCGGGAACGGCGGCGCCAGCGCAAAACGATCGTCGTTGGCTCGCCCGGTCCCCATCTGCCGCCACTCGAGCTCGGCCGAGAGCGCGTCGAAGCGCCGCTCGAGGGTCTCGCTGAGCGGGAACGTGAAGCGCGTCCGGCCGACGACGAGCAGCTTCATCGGGCGACGCGCGCGACGAGCGCGGCGACGTTGTCTGCGTACTCGGCCGCCGTGTAGCGCCAAGGAGTCGAGTCTTCGAGCGCCTGGGCGCCCAGCTTCTCGGCGAGGGTTCGGGCCGAGAGCAGCCGCACGAGCGTCTCCGCGAGCGCGTCGACATCGGCAGCCTCCACGAGGTAGCCGTTCTCCCCGTCGCGGACGGCGTCGGGGATCCCGCCGACCCGACCGCCGATCACCGCGCGTCCGCGGCAGAGCGCCTCGAGGATCACCCGTGGCGTTCCCTCCGAACGCGACGGCAGGAGCAGGCACCACGTCTCGTCGAGGGCGGCCACGATCTCGGTCGTCGCCAGCGCCGGATGCCACACCGCCTGCTCGGGTAGGTCGGCGACGAGCCGCTCGACCTCCGCGCGCATCGGCCCCTCGCCGACGAGGACGAGCCGAGCCTCCGGCGCGCGGAGGGCGGCGAGCCGCCACGCGGCCACGATCCCGTCCACGTTCTTGTAGCGCTGGAGGACGCCGACGAAGAGTGCGGTCGGGCGCTCCGGCAGCGGCACGGGCGGCGGATCGGCGAAGGCGGAGAGGTCGGTGTAGGTCGTGAACGTGGCCGCGGGCTCGACTCCGTGTCGCTGTGCGAGCTCGGTCGTGAACGGCGAGAGCGTCCGCACAGCATCGGCCCGGCGCAGCGACCAGGCCGCCACGCGATCGAGCACCGGCGCGAGGGGCCGGCGCAGGCGCGAGCCGTAGAGGCGGGCGAAGCTCGCCCAGTCCCCGTGCAGCTCGACGACGACCGGCACGCGTTGTCTCGCGAGCCCGCGGCCGACGTATGCGGCCGCCGCCTCGAAGGGGCTCTGCGCGAGCACCGCGACGGGCCGGAACTCCCGGAGCTCGCGCGCGATCCGGAACGGCAGCCGCGCGTAGAAGGAGACGCCGTCGAGAGCGCGCGAGGACAGGGGTTGGTGCAGCCGGAACTCGCGCCGATCGGCGCTATTGCCCCGGGAACCCGTGGCGAGCACGCGCAGCTCGAGGCGCTCTCCGAGCGCGTCGAACTTGCGGGCGAGGCTCTCGGAGAGCGGGAAGCGGTAGCGCGTACGCCCGACCATCAAGACGCGCGGCCTCACTTTGCGGCCGCCCGCCCGAGGATCTGCTCCAGCTCGCCGTAGACCCGCTCGGGTCGCAGGTGCTCGACGGAGCCCACGGCCGACGCGCGCAGGCGCTCCTGGAGTCCGTCGTCGCCCAGAAATCGCCGCAGCGCCTCGGCGAAGGCGGCCGGATCTCCAGGCGGGACGAGCAGGCCGTTCTCACCGTCGCGGACGATCTCTGCGACGCCGCCGACCGCGGTTCCGACGACCGGTGTCCCCACCGCGAGCGCCTCGACCACCGTGTGCGGGAAGTTCTCCCATGCCGAGGTGAGAACCGCCGCGTCGGCCGCGCGAAAGAGCTCCAACACCTCGGCACGGCTCCGGGCGCCGAGGAAGCGGACGCGACCGTCGAGGCGGAGCTCGGCGGCATATCGCTCGAGCCGTGCCAGCTCAGGCCCGTCGCCCGCGAGCGCGAGCGACGGTCCCTCGACCTGGGCGAGCGCATCGAGCAGGACGTCGAGCGCCTTCTGGGGGTTGATCCGGCCTGCGAACGCGAGCAGTGGGCCTTCGAGCCCCAGCTCAGCGCGAACCCCTTCCGCGGGCCGAAGCTCTGGCAGCGGCGGGCTCGCGTTCGGGAGCACGCTCACCTTCTCGGAGTGGATCCCCCAACCGAGCGCGAGCTCGCGCAGGAAGGCGCTCGGGCAGACGACGTGCGAGGCGCGGCGCAACGCGAGATCGCGCGCGAGCCGGAGCGCCGCGATTCGCGGCCCGCGGGCATGCTGGAACTCGGCCAGCGAGCCGGTGAAGATGCCCTGGCGCCTGGCCCGCTCGTAGGCGGCATCCGCCACGAGCTTCAGCACGAGCGGCCGTCGTGCCAGCAGGCTCCCGATTCCTGCGCGGGAGATCATGCTCGTGGCGTAGACGACGTCTGCCCGGCGAGCCCGGCGAGCGATCAGAGCGGCGACTCGTGCGTGCCGGAGCCATGGAGGAGTGGCGCGGAGGACGGCGTGAATCGGAAAGTCTGGCGCCGGCGGCGTTGCGTCCGCGGTCGTCACGACCTCCACACCGTGCCCGCGCGCCCGCAGGAAGGCGACGAGCTCGGGTGCGTGGCTCGCCGGGCCGCCCACGTCAGGCGGCCAGATCCCGCTGACGGCGAGGACGTTCACCGCGACGAAGCTACCTGCGCCAGCAGCTCTTCGAGCCTCCCGTAGACCCGCTCCTGCCGAAGGTGCTCGACCGAGGGCGCGGCGCCCTCGCGGAGGCGGTCTTGCAGCTCCGGATCGCCCAGGAGCCGCCGCAGCGCCGCGGCCAGCACGGCCGGATCGCCGGGCGGCACGAGCCGCCCGTTCTCGCCGTCGCGCACGATCTCGGGGACGCCGCCGACCGCGGTCGCGACGACCGGCGTCCCAACCGCCAGCGCCTCGACGAGCGTGTGCGGGAAGTTCTCCCAGGCGGACGAGAGCACGGACGCGTCGGCGGCGCGAAAGAGCTTCAAGACCTCGTTGCGGCCGAGGGCGCCGAGGAAGCGGGCGCGTTCGCCGAGCCCGAGCTCGGCCGCTCGGCGCTCGAGCGTGGCGCGTTCGGGACCGTCCCCCGCCAGTAGTAGCGTCACTCCTTCGAGCTCGGCAAGAGCCGTCAGAGCAACGTCCAGCGCCTTCGCCGAGCCCAGGCGACCCGCGGACGCCAGGAGTGCCCCATCGACGCCCAGCTCGGCGCGCGCCTGCTCGCGCGTCGGCAACTCGGGCAGCTCCGGGGTCGCATTCTCGACCACGACGACCTGCTCAGGACGCAGCCCCCAGCCGAGCGCGTGCTCGCGCAGATAGGCGCTCGGGCAAACCACCAGAGAGGCTTGTCGCAGCGCGGTGTTCCGCAGCGCCCGCAAGGCGCCCACGCGAGCCCCGCCGTCGAAGCGCTGGAAGCCGTCGAGGTCGCCGTCGAAGAGCCCGAAGCGCCGCGTGCGCTCGTACGCCGGGTCGTCGGGGAGCTTGATGACGACAGGGCGGCGCGCCGCCCGCGTTCCAGCCACACCGCGCGTCAGCACCGAGTTGACGTAGACGACATCGGCCGCCCGCGCCAGCCGGCCGAGCCGCAGCGCGAACGCCGCATGCCGAAGGCCGGGCGGCAACCCGCGACCGACCCAGTGCACCGGATAGGCCTCGGCTGCCGGCGCGGTCACCGCAGTCGTCAGCGCCTCGACCCGATGGCCGCCTGCGTGCAGACGCGCCGCGAGCTCGGGCGAGTGGCTGGCCGGCCCGCCCACGTCGGGCGGCCAGATCCCGGAGACGATCAGCACGTTCACGCGAGCGCGCCCTGCCGGATCCGGGCGAAGACGACGCTCCAGGCGAGCGCGAAGACGACCGTCGCGACAAGCGTCGCCGCCGCCGCCCCGGTCGCTCCCCACTCGAGGCCGAGCACGACGACGAGCGGTAGGAGCACCGCGGTCTCGAGCCCGTGGGTCACGAGCCGCAGGTTCGGCCGTCCGATCGCGACCGGCAGCGACTTCGTCCAGCCGATCGCGAGCTGGATCCCCGCGGCGACGAGGATCAGCCGGGCGGCGTCCGTCGCGTCCAGGTAGCGCGCTCCGAAGACGAGCCGGATCAGATCCGGCATCAGCCAGACGAAGACCGGCACGACCGCGAGCATCAGCGGCGTCGCGATCAGCGTGTACCGGCGGACGCCGGCGAGGACGCTCGCCTGCGCGCCCCGCTCCCAGGCGCGGGTCTGCTCCGTGAGCAGGATCAGCCGCACCGGCGCGCTCACCGCGGCGAAGCCCGACTGGGGGGCCTGGGCGATTCGGAAGATGCCGACCTGCGTCGGTCCGGCCGCGACGCCGAGGAGCAGCGGCGCGAGCGCCGCGCGCAACGAGAGGAGCCCGGTCGCGGCACTCGACTGGAGCACGAAGGCGACGATTCCGTTGCGGTCCTCCTCGAGCCGCTCCGCCGGCACTCGCGGGAAGCGTCGGAACGCCGCCAGCCCGACCGCGCCCACGACGCACGTGGAGACGGCCTGGGCGATCCCGATCCCGAGCACCATCTCGACGACGCCGTACTGCGCGCCGACTGCGATCGCGAGCAGCCGCAGTCCCATCGAGACTGTTTGGAAGAGGCCGCGCAGGTCGTAGCGCCCGCGCAGGAGAAGGGCGGTCGCCGAGACGTTCTCCGGCGACTGGAGGAGCGGCAGCGGCGCCGCGGCGACGAACCCCCAGGTGAGCCCGTCGCTCGAGAAGATCGCATCCGCGATCGGCGCGAGCGCGAGCAGCGCGAGTCCCGCGAGGGCGCCGCCGAGCAGCTTCAGGTGAAGCGCCGAGCGGAAGAGCCTGCGCAGCCGACCCCACTGCTCCGAGGAGACGTAGCGGAAGCCGTATTTCGTCAGCGACTCCTCGACGGTCAGGTCGAGCAGGACCTGGAAGAATCCTGCTGCGACGAAGACGGTCGCGAAGAGCCCGAAGTCGTCCTTCGAGAGCGATCGCGCCGCGACGACCGTGCCGAGCACCCCGAGAGCGGTCGATCCATAGAGGCCGGCGGCGGTCGCAAAACGGCGCCAGAGAAGCCGCGAGCCCATCTAGGCAGGCCAGTATAGTGGCCGCGTTGACGGCCCTTTCCCGCACGGCTGCGCGCGTCCGGCAACCGGCCGTCGCCCGGCTCGGCGCGCTCTTTCTCGCAGCAAGCGTGCCCGTGCTGCTCCTCCACGTGGACTACCAGCCGCACGTCACGCTCGACCTCGGCGGCACAGATGCCTCGTTCAAGCTCTCGGATCTCGCCGTGCTCGCGCTTGCGGCGGCAGCCGTTTTGGTGCTCGTACGCGACGGCGTCGGCTCGCTTCGCCCGGTCGTCGTCGTCCTCGCGCCGGCCGTGGCGCTACTCATGTGGATCTGCGTCGGCCTCGTCATCGGCGCAGGCTCGGATCGTCCGTACGCGGCCGCTGCCCACCTCGTCACCGCCGCGGGTTTCGTCGAGTACGCGCTGATCGCGGTCGCCGTGCCGGTCCTCGTCCGCTCGGCGGCTGCGCTCCAACTCGTGCTCTGGACGCTCGTCGGTTGGCTCGCCGTGCTGGACGTCGTCGGACTCGCGCAGTTCGCCGGCGCGGGAGACACGGCTGCGGGGGGCCGCCAGCCGTCCTGGATCGGCTACCACGACCTCGCCGCAGCCGGCGCGACGACGCTCGCGATCGGGCTCGTCGCGGTCGCGCTCGGGGAGGAGCGCTGGCCCGTAGGACGACTCCGCGAGGCCGCGTGCGTGGTGGGCTCCGTCGGGCTCATTCTCTCCGGCTCGGTGGGAGGAGCGCTCGGGCTCGTCGCGGCAGCCGCTCTCGTCATCACGGTGGCCGCTCTCGCGCGGTCCCTGACTGCGAGGCGGCTCGTGGCCGTCGGAGGGATCGTGCTTGCGACCGTCGTCGGCGTCGTCGCCCTCCGCGGCGGCGACCTCGCCCAGTTCGGACGGTTCGTCGGCGTGCTCGAGGCGCAGGAGACGACGAGCGAGGACGTGCAGACGTACTCGCACCGGACGCTGCTCGGCTACTTCGGCCTGCGCGTCTTCGCCGACCAGCCGGTAGCCGGAGCGGGCTGGCAGGCGACGCAGGAGTTCGCGACCCTGGAGCCGTATCTCGCCGACGCGCACGACCGCTTCCCGGACGTGGCGGCGCAGGCCTTTCCCTCGCCCGCTGAGCCATACGGTGTCCAGAACGCCTACGTGCAGGCGCTCGCCGATCTCGGTCTCGTCGGCCTCGCGGTCTTCCTCGCCGCGCTGGCGATCCCGATCGCTATCGGCGCCCGAGCCGCGCTCCGCCGGGCGGCGCCCGGCACGGCGCTCGCCGGCGCGGCCGTCGTGCTTGCCTGCGCCGGCGCCTGGACAGCTCAGGGACTCGTCGCGGGCCTCCCGCTCGACGCCCTCACCTGGTTCGGCGTCGGGCTCGTTGCCGCCAGCCTCTCGACTCCGCTTGCCGATGGCTGAGTGGCCGGGCGAGGCGCGACGCAACCCGTCGCCAACGTCGGCCACGTACGTCGTTCGCGCGCCGCTCGCGCGCTGGCTGGAGCGTGAGGGGGCCTCGTCGGCAGGCAAGCGCGTGCTCGACGTCGGCTGCGGGGTCAAGCCCTACTACCCCTACTTCGCGGCCGCCGCGAGCTACGTCGGCGTCGACGTCGTCGAGAACCCCGCGGCCGACCTGCTCGGCCCGGTCGAGGCGCTGCCGGTCGAGGACGCATCGTTCGACGTCGTCCTCTGCAACCAGGTGCTCGAGCACTGCGACGACCCCGCTCAGGCCGTCCGCGAGCTGCGCCGCGTCACTGCCTCCGGGGGACGCGTGCTCGCGTCCACGCACGGGGTGCAGGTGTACCATCCGGCGCCAAACGATCTCTGGCGCTGGACGCATGCGGGGCTCGAGCGACTCTTCCACGAGAACGGGGAATGGGCGACGCTCGACGTGCGACCCGGCGCCGGGACGACCGCCTGCCTCGGAATGCTGCTCACTCACACCATCGAGCTCGTCGCCGGCCGAGCGCACCTGCGCCCGGCTGTGCGGCCGCTCGTCTGGAGCGTGAACCGGCTCGCCGAGGCGATCGACGGGCGGGTCGAGTCGCTGCGGGAGCCGATCCCGGGGACGATCTTCGCCAACTACCACGTCGTCGCGGAGGCGTCCGCATGAGCCGCAAGGTCCTGGTGACAGGCGGCGCGGGCTTCATCGGCTCGCACCTCGTCCGCGGTTTGCTCGAGCGCGGCGACGCGGTGCGCGTGCTCGACAACTTCTCGACCGGCAACCGGGGGAACCTCGAAGGAGTCGACATCGAGGTGGTCGAGGGCGAGCTGCGCAGCTATGAGCGGGTTCACAACGCGATGCGCGGGATCGAGATCGTCTTCCACCTCGGCGCGATGGGCTCGGTGCCGCGCTCGGTCCAGGATCCGCTCACCTCGAGCGCGGTCAACGTGGAGGGAACGCTGAACGTGCTGCTCGCCGCGCGCGACGAGGGCGCCCGCCGGGTCGTCTTCTCGTCCTCCACCTCGGTCTACGGCTCGACGCGCGAGCTGCCGACCACCGAGTCGACTCCCCCCGACCCGATCTCGCCGTACGGGGTGGCGAAGCTCGCTGCCGAGCGCTACTGCGTCAGCTTCAGCCGCGTCTACGAGTCGCTCGAGTCGGTCGTGCTCCGCTACTTCAACGTCTACGGCCCGCGCCAGAGCCCGTTCTCCCAGTACGCCGCCGTCGTGCCGCTCTTCGTGACCGCGATCGCGGCCGGCGAGCCGATCACGATCTTCGGCGACGGCGAGCAGTCGCGCGATTTCACCTACGTCGGCAACGTGGTCGACGCGACGCTGAAGGCCGCCGACGCGCCCGACGCGAGCGGCCGGATGTTCAACATCGCCTCCGCCGCGCCGGCGAGCGTCAACCGGGTCGCCGAGCTGATCGGCGAGATCCTCGGGAAGCCGGTCGAGCGGGACCACCTGCCCCCGCGCACCGGCGACATCCGCGACTCGTGGGCGGACATCTCGGCGGCGCGCGAGGTGCTCGGCTGGAAGCCGGAGGTGAGCCTCGAGGAAGGGCTGCGCCTCACCGCCGACAGCCTTGTCTGAATCTCCGATCCGCGTCCTGCGGGTGATCGCGAGGCTGAACATGGGCGGCCCGGCGCTCCACGTCGCCTACCTCTCGGCGAGACTCGCGGCGCGCGGCTACGAGACGACCCTCGTTGCGGGCTCGCTCGCTCGCGGCGAGGGCTCGATGGCGTACGTGGCCGAGGATCTCGGCGTCCGCGTCGTCAAGCTCGACGCGCTCTCACGAGAGATCTCGCCGCTTCGCGACGCGCTCTCGGTGCTGCGGTTGGCGCGCCTGATCCGCGAGCAGCGCCCGCAGATCCTGCACACGCACACAGCGAAGGCCGGCACCGTCGGGAGGCTCGCGGCCCTGCTCGCGGGCGACGCGCGACCGCCGATCGTCGTCCATACGTTCCACGGCCATGTCCTCCACGGCTACTTCGGCCCGCTCAAGTCGCAGGCCTTCCGCCTGCTCGAGCAGGTGCTCGCGCGGATGACGACACGGCTGATCGCGGTCAGCCCGCAGGTGCGCGACGACCTCGTCTCGCTCGGGGTCGCATCCGCGCAGAAGTTCTCCGTCGTTCGGCTCGGGATCGAGCTCGGCGAGCGGGTGCAGACGCAGGTGGCCGGCGCCGAGGCGCGCGCGCGGCTCGGGATCGCGCCAGAACGGTTCGTCGTCGGCTGGGTCGGCCGGATGACCGGCGTCAAGCGCACGGACGATGTGCTCCAGAGCCTGGCGCGGTTGCGCGAGCGAGACGTCGACGGCGTTCTGCTGCTCGTCGGCGACGGGCCGGACCGCGACGCCGTCGAGCGGCGGGCGAGCGAGCTCGGAATCATCCGGCACTGTTATTTCCTCGGCTACCAGGAGGACGTCTCGGGCTGGTACCAGGCGTTCGACGCGCTGATCCTCCCCTCGGCGAACGAGGGGACGCCCGTCGTCGTGATCGAGGCACTCGCCGCCGGATGCCCGGTCGTCGCGACGAGCGTCGGCGGCGTCCCCGACGTCGTCCGCGAGGGCGTCGACGGCTTCCTCGTCCCGGCGGGGGACGTCGAAGCCCTGGCGGAGCGCCTCGCGCGGCTGGCGAGCGATCCCGAGCTCCGCGCGACGATGGGCGAAGCCGGACGCGAGAGCGTCCCCTCGCGCTACGCAGTCGAGCGCCTCGTCGGCGACGTCGACGACTTGTACCGCTCGCTGCTGGCGTGAGCTCGTCGGCAGCGGATTCGTCGCCTATGTGTGGGACGATGACGCGCGCATTCCGCTTCTCGTTGCGGTCGTGCTCCTGGCGGCGATCGCGACGTCGAGCTCCGACGCGGCGGGCACGGCTCGCTGGCAGCCGCGCGAAGCCGAGACGAAGGTCATGGCCGCCGTCTGGGCGGATCACCGGATCGTGATCGGAGCGACGTGCCTGGGGCTCGACCCGATTCTCCGTGGCCGCGAGCAGGTCTCGTCGCGCTTCTCGTGCGGCTTGCAGGTCTGGCTGCGACCCGCTCGCGTCTCGCTCGCCCGCTGGGACGAGATGGGTGCGGCGTTCAGGAAGCGCGACGTCCAGACGATCTACAGGCTGCTCGGTGTCTCGGCGGGCGCAACGCCGACCGAGGTCGAGGCGGCGGCGCAGCGCTGGGGTCTCGCGAATCCGCGCGCCATGGCGAGCGGGCTGCAAGTGCTCTTCGACGAGCTCGAAGACGACACGCCCTGCGATCCCGGCAACCGCGTTCAACCGCGCGGTCGCGGTGCGGCGGCAACTGTTCAACGCGATCCCGGAGGTCGAGGCGTTCTACGTCGACAATCAGACCTAATGCGGGAATGACGGTGGCGAAGCTGCGCCGGATCGCCTGAACGTCAGCGGCGCCCTCTCGATCGTCCGCGCGACGAGCGCCAAGTACTGCGTCGAGCTGACGGGCTCCCTCCGTGACGTGGTCAGATGCCGGCCCAGGCGGCGCGCCGACCTTCGGGCGCTGCAGCCGAGGCTAGCTCAACTGCGGATCGCGTAGATCGAGCGCATGTCGCTCGGCTCTTGATCGCCCGCCTGAAATCAGCTACCGGCGCGCGGCCGGGACGGCGCCCCGATCCATTCCGCGAAGAGCGGGTCGACGATCGCGTACTTTCGCTCGTGGAGCTCGATCTCGGCGGCCGCAAGCAGTCGGGGGAGCGCCTTCCGGACCATGTCCTTGGTCAGGCTGAGCCGCCGTAGGACGTCCGTCCGGTACGGTGAGCCGCCACCGTCGATGAGCGCCCTCAGGGTTTTCTGCTGCGACGTGTCGAGCCCACGCCACTGCGCCTCGAACTCGGCATCCAGCTCGTCGAGCGCGGCCTGATGCGCCCTCTCCCAGTCCGCGAACGTCGCCGTCTCGCCCTGATCGACCTCTTCCCAGACGAGATGGGCGAGGAGCATCGCCTGCTTCGGATGCCCGTCGGCGGATTCGAGGAGCGGGTTGAGCGCATCGCCCACATCACGGCCCGTCTCCCGGAAACGCTCGACGACGTATGCGGCGATGTCCTCGTCGGCGAGCCGGCCGAGTCGCATCGGCACGGCCGATCCGTACAGCGGACGATCCCGGCTCTCGAAGAGCTGCTTCATCAGGCCCGGCTCCGAGCCGGCGAAGACGTAGGACGCGACGGAGCCGTGGTACTGGATGTGGCTCCGGATCAGCCCGTCTAGGCCGGGGATCTTGTCGATGTCCTGGAACTCGTCGAGCACGATGCACGCTCGATAGCCGCCGTGCTTCTCCAGCTCGAGCGGGAGCGCGAGGAGCGTGTGCAGAGCGGGTAGGGGATCGGCCTTGGAGTCGAGCTGCAGGCGGGCGCTGATCCCGTAGGCGCCCAAGGAGAGCCCGACTCCCGTGGTCTTCAAGAACGAATCGACCTTGCCGCGGATAGCGCCCTTGAGCTGCTGGGAGTAGGCCCGCTCGAATCTCACGGCCACGTCGGCCAGGGAAACCGCGCGGTAGAGGTCGACGTGAATCGGGACGAGCCCCTCCTCCGTCGCCCCTTCCTGGAGCGCTTTCAAGAGCAGGCTGGTCTTTCCGTACTTCCTCGGCGCGTAGAGCCGAACGTAGTGTCCTCCCACGGCCTTCTTCAGCAGCTCGTGCGTCTCGTCGTCACGATCGATGACGTCCTCGGCGGCGAGTGGGTGAGAGTAGATGAAGGGGTTGAGATCGTCGATCATGCGAGCGTAGTCTGTCAGACTACACATAAGTAGTCCGTTAGACGCAAGAGCGCTGGGTCGCGCGACGCCTACAGGCTCACGCTCCAGGGAGACCGCGTAGAGAAGGAAGCTGTCGCGACGGGGCGAAACACTCTTGTCCGTGCGCTTCCGATCGACTCTCGTGCTCGCCGCCGTCGCAGCCGCGCTGGCCTCGCCGGCGCAGGCGGCCAACCCTCAGATCGCAGGGCTTCAGGTTGCTCTGCGCGCCTACGGCTTCTACCTCGGGCCGATCGACGGCGTCTCGGGGCGTGGCACGGCGACGGCGGTGCGCGCCTTCCAGCGCTCGAGCAGGCTCGCGGTCGACGGCGTCCCCGGCGCGACGACCCGGCGTGCGCTCGGCCGGCTCGGAACCCCGCTCTATGGCAAGCGGACACTCGCCCAGGGACGGGTCGGGTGGGACGTCTCGGTGCTCCAGTACTTGCTCGCCCGGCATGGGGTCGGCCGCGTGATCGACGGCTACTACGGGAGCGAGACCGTGCTCGCCGTGCGGCGGTTCCAGCGACGCGCGAAGCTCGCCGTCGACGGAATCGCCGGGCCGGCGACCCTGCGGGCGCTCGGCGGGGCCGCCCGAAGCACGCGATTGCCCGACCGGCGCTACCTCGTTCGCGCCGGCGACTCGTTGACCGCGATCGCCGAGAAGCACGAGACGTCGCTCCGCTCGCTTGCAAGCGCGAACCGACTCGATCCGGCGCGACCGCTCCTGATCGGGACGCGATTGCGGATTCCCCGGGCGGCTTCGGCGCCGCTCGCTGCGCCGCCGTCGCTAGTCCGGGCAACGATCACCGCGACCGCGACGCGCTACGGCGTCGACCCGTCGCTCGCGCGCGCGCTTGCGTGGATGGAGTCCGGGTTCCAGCCGCATGTCGTCTCCTCTGCGGGGGCGCTCGGTGTCATGCAGGTGACGCCTCCGACCTGGAATTTCGTCGAGACGGTGCTCCTCGGCAGCAACGTGCCGCGGACGACCGAGGGCAACATCCGGGTCGGTGTCGTCTTCCTGCGCCACCTCCTGCGGGAGTTCAGCGGCGACGAGCGGCTAGCCCTCGCCGCCTATTACCAAGGCGCGAAAGCGGTGCGCGAACATGGGCTCTACGACGAGACGCGCACCTACGTCGAGGCGATTCGCTCGCTACGAGGTCGCGTCTGACCGATGAGGCCCAGTGGGCGACGCGCTCGTTCCTTCGGCTCGAACGCCGACGCCTATGAGCGAACGCGGCCGCTGTATCCCGAGGAGGCCGTTCGTTGGGTCGTCGGCGGAGCACGCCGCCGGATCCTCGACCTCGGCGCCGGAACGGGGAAGCTGACCCGCTCGTCGCCCTCGGCTACGACGTGATCGCGGTCGAGCCCTCATCCGAGATGATCGGACAGCTTCGCCACGCGCTACCGGGCATCGAGGCGCTGGAGGGATCGGCGGAGCGGATTCCGATCGCGCCGGGTCGGGTCGATGTCGTCACCGCCGGGCAAGCCTTCCACTGGTTCGACGCCGAGCTCGCGCTGCCGGAGATCGCTCGCGTGCTTCGCCCCGGCGGGACGATCGGCTTGCTCTGGAACCTCTGGGACGAGGAGAGCCTGCTCGTCACTCGGCTCTACGAGCTGCTGCCGCCTTTCGGCGACGCCGGTGAGCCGACCGCGTCGCTCGGGCGCAGCGAGCTCTTCGGGGCGCTCGAGGAGGCGAGCTTCCACTGGATTCGCGCCCTCGCCCGCGCCGAGCTGGTGGAGGGGTCAGCACGCAATCATCGGTCGCCACGTTGTCAGACGACGAGCGGTCGGACCGGCTTGCCGCCGTCGGCGGTTCTGGGACGAAGTGTCGGCAGGCGGCGTCCTCGAGCTGCCGTACCGAACGCACGCCTATCGCGCCGACCGTCTCTTAGGGACGTGTCCGGGCTTTGACCCCGGGCTTTGACCCCGGACACGTCCGTGTCAGCGGGCGTCGCCGTTCTCCTCGAACGCTCTCCCTCTGAATTGGGTTTCCTCGGTCGAGCCCTTCAGCGCGAGGGTCGAGCTCTGACCGCCCGAGACCGCCTGCGCGACCTCGTCGAAGTAGCCGGCGCCGACCTCGCGCTGATGCCGCGTCGCGGTGTAGCCGTGCTCCTCGAGGCCGAACTCCCGCTGCTGCAGCTCGACGTAAGCGCTCATCCCGTCGGTCGCGTAGCCGCGTGCCAGCTCGAACATCGACTCGTTCAGCGAGTGGAAGCCCGCAAGCGTGATGAACTGGAACTTGTACCCGAGCGCCCCGAGCTCGTCCTGGAACGATGCGATCGCGTCCTCGTCGAGGTGCCGCTTCCAGTTGAACGAGGGCGAGCAGTTGTAGGCGAGCAGCTTGCCCGGGAACTCCGCGTGGATCGCCTCGGCGAACACACGCGCCTCGTCCATGCTCGGCGTCGAGGTCTCCATCCAGACGAGGTCGGCGTACGGCGCGTAGGCGAGGCCGCGCGCGATCGCCGCCTCGACACCAGCCGTGACGCGGAAGAAGCCCTCCGGCGTCCGTTCGCCCGTCACGAACGGCGCGTCGCGCTCGTCGACGTCGCTCGTCAGCAGCGTCGCCGCGTCGGCGTCCGTGCGCGCGACGACGAGCGTCGGCACGTCGAGGACGTCGGCCGCGAGCCGCGCCGCGAGCAGCGTCCGGATGAACTGACCGGTCGGCACGAGCACCTTCCCACCCAGGTGACCGCACTTCTTCTCCGCCGCGAGCTGATCCTCGAAATGGACGGCCGCGGCACCCGACTCGATCATCCCCTTCATCAGCTCGAACGCGTTCAGCGGCCCGCCGAAGCCGGCCTCCGCGTCGGCGACGATCGGGACGAGCCAATCGGCCTCGTTCCCCTCGGCCCAGTCGATCTGGTCGGCGCGCAGAAGCGCGTTGTTCAGGCGCTTCACCATTGCCGGGACGCTGTTCGCCGGATAGAGGCTCTGGTCGGGATAGACCTGCGTGGCGAGGTTTCCGTCGGCGGCGACCTGCCAGCCGGAGAGGTAGATCGCATTCAGGCCAGCCTTCACCATCTGCACCGCCTGCCCGCCGGTGAGAGCACCGAGCGTCGGAACGAAGTCCTCTTCCCGCAGGAGTTGCCAGAGCTTCTCCGCGCCACGCCGGGAAAGCGTGTGCTCGACGCGAACCGAGCCGCGCAGCCGCACGACGTCCTCGGCGCTGTAGTCCCGCTCGATCCCGTCCCAGCGGTCGATCTCCGCCCATTCGCGGGCCAGATCGACGGCTTCCTTCGCTGCGGTCGCGTTCACGGTCTCTCCTCGGATAGGACGGCGTATTCGCTCACCCTCTCCAGCAGCCGCCTATACGAAAAATCGAACCTGTCGATCCCTCCCATAGATGAGGCTAATATCTGAGCCGGGATGCTGCTCTCGCAGATCGAGGCCTTTCTGACCGTCGCGGAACGTCGCTCGGTCAGCGATGCGGCGACGGTGCTCTTCGTGACCCAGCCGGCGCTGACGACCCGGATCAAGAACCTCGAGCGGGAGCTCGGCGTCGAGCTCTTCGTCCGCACGCCGCGCGGAATGCGGTTGACGGCCGAAGGTCGTGCTTTTCGCGGGCACGCCCAGCGCGCGGTCCAGTCGCTCGCGGAGGGCGCCCAACTCCTGCGGGAGCTCCGGGAAGGCCGCGTGGGCGAGCTGCAGGTCGGCGCGGCGCCGGCGATCTCGACGTACGTGCTCCCGCTCGTCCTCCGCCGCTTCCAGGCCGCCTTTCCGAACGTCCACCTAATCGTCCGCACGGGCCACTCGGAGGAGGTGCTCGAGCTCGTGCTGCGCGAGCAGGTGCAGCTCGGCCTCGTGCGGGAGCTGCCGCATCCAGCGATCACGAGCAGCCCCCTGTACGAGGACGAGATCGTGCTCGTCGTCGATCCCGAACACCGTCTCGCCGCACAAGCTTCGATCGAGGTCGGCGAGCTGGCGACCGAGAGGCTGATCCTCTTCGATCGCACCTCGAGCTACTTCGTCCTCACGAGCGCGTTCTTCCGCGAGGCCGGCGTCGTCCCGCGCGGCGTGATGGAGCTGGACAACGTGGACGCGACGAAGAAGATGGTCGAGCACGGGCTCGGGATCGCGTTCCTCCCGTACACGGCCGTCCGGGGCGAGCTGACGGCCGGAACGTTGCAGGAGGTGCGGATCGCGGGCTACGAGCCCGTCCGCCGCTCGATCGTGGCGATCCGCCGTCGGGATGCGATCGTGCCGGAGGATCTCGTTTCGGGCCTCCTCAGCGCCGTCCGTCGGGAGGAGCTGGAGCGGTAGAGGCGACGGCGCGACGGGCCTCGAGCTCGTACGGGTTTCGCGCATACCGCGTCGTCAGGAACGCGGCCACGACCCTGAGAGGCCGGTGCTGCATTTGCCAGATGTGGCAGAGCTCGTGCGTGACGAGATCCTCGGACGCGTCGGCTCGCCGCAGCAGGATCGTTTGGACGAGCGCATAGCCGTGGTATCGCCGGAGACCCGGGATCCGGAAGAACCACGGCGCCGCGACCATTCGGACACCCTCGAGTCGGACCGGCCGCGGGTAGAGGTCGAGCCGATCGAGCCGCGCCTTCGCGCGAACGAGGCGTGGGTCAGCCGCCGGCGGCAGGGGGCGCGAGAACGAGCAGGGGCTTCCCGTCTGGTCCGGCGTCGAACTGGTAGCCGTAGATCCGCGGCTCGGTCAGGCGGATGATGTTCCCGAGCTCTGCGTCCCGGAGGCTCTCGACGGTGGGGACCTGCGCAGGCAGGAGCTGCCGGATCGGCCGGTCGAGCTCGGTCCCGAGCTCGTCACGCCGGAAGAAGATGCTGCCGTTGGGCTCGCCCTTCGTCGACAGCGGCATGAAGACGAGGACCGAGTCCACGTCGTCCACGTACTTGAAGGTGTAGAGCGAGAGCTCGAGTGCCTGCCGGCGCAGCATCGTGAAGCTCCCGTCCGACCGAGCCGTCTCGGGGATCGCGCACTGGGCGCTCGTCCCGAGGCCGCAGAGCGCGTAGGAGATCGTCTTCCCGCCGTCGTAGGTCGCGATGTCGGTCTCCTCGGCCTGGCCGCGCGAGGTGTCGGGACGGACGAAGATCGTCTCCACAGGGATGTCCTCCGCCTCCGTCCGGACGGCGAGATCGCTGCCGCGAGCGACGGCGAGCTGCTCCCCGCTCGGCAGCTCGTAGGCGTTCGGGATCCGATCCGCGATCTGACGGACCTGTGCGATCCGGCTCCCCGCCGGCTGCCAGCTCGACCAGCTCGGCTCGGGCGCGAGATCCGGACGGCTGACGAGGACGATGAACGAGCCCACCGCCGCGCCGACAAGCGCGGCGAGGATGACGTAGACGAGCCCGAAGCGGAATCGATACGAGGTGAGGCGGGCGCGCTCGCGGCGGTCGGGGCCGACCAGCGGTGACGAGCGGCGCCTCCTCGTCCTTCCGGTGCGGCTCGACGCGGCCGGGGAGAGTCACATCTTCGGCCACGAGTCATCCTTGCCGAGGTCGATCGGCGGCAACTCGAGCTGCGCCCGATCGAGGACCTGCACGAGGTCGTCGCCAAAGAGCTCGCGCCGTTCCGCGAGCTCGTCGGCGATCTTCGAGATCGCATCCTTGTTGTGGAGGACGAGGTTGTACGCATTCACGTAGGCCTGCCCGATGATCTGGGCCGCCAGGTTCCGCTTGTCGCCGTCCTGGAGCACACCGGCGATCGGGTTCTCGGCGAAGGGGCCGCCGCCGCTCGTGCGGTTCATGATCCCGATCCCAATCTCCTGGAAGCGCTTCATCACCCGCTCGCGCGCCTGCTCCTCGGTCTCGTCGTCGAGTGGCGTCACGTCGACGCGCTCGGGACCCATCGCGGAGGCGCCGACCATGAAGGCCGCCTGCGTCGTCGCCGACTGGACGTCGCCGCCGACACCGTTCGAGTTCTCGCCGTAGAAGACCCGCTCCGCGGCCATTGCGCCGAGCGTCCAGACGAGCCGCGCCATCTCCTCGCTGCGGAAGCGGCTGAAGCGCTCCTCCTTCTCGAGCGCCTGGTGGTGCCCGAGCGAGCCGCCGCGCATCCGGATCGAGAGCCGGGTCGACTCGGCACCCTTCATGAAGACATGGCCGGCGGCGGCGTGGCCGGCCTCGTGGATCGCGACTGCCCGCGTCTCCGAGGCGATGTACTCGATCCCGATCGCCGTGCCCGACGCGATCGTCGTCATCGCCTCGACAAGGTCGTCCCAGCCGAAGCGATCGCGGTCGTCGTGATGGGCGTGGGTGAGCGCCATCGAGCAGACCTGCTCGATCATCGCAGGCGAGTAGCCGTTTGTGATCCGCGCGATCTCGTCGCGGCGGCGCGGTGTGTCGAGGTCCTCCTCGTGCGCGACCTTCGTGATGTAGAGGTCGAAGACATCGAGACGATCCTGCTTCGTCGGGGTGCGGAACCAGACGTGGCGCCCCATCCGCCCCGGCCGCACGAGCGCGGGGTCGAGCCGGTCGAGCGGCACGTTCGTGGCGCCGATGAAGTAGATCTGATCTCCCCGCGGACCTGGCGGCGGCAGCCGCAGCGAGACCTTGCCGAGGCGCCGCGGGACGACGTAGGTCGCGTCGAGGAAGGTGTTGAAGCGGCTCGTCAGGACGCGCTTCGTGAACGGCGGGTTATCGATCCCGTCCATCACGACGAGGAGCTGGTTGAGCGCGAGCCCGCTGCCGCCGCCCATGCTCGGGAACGCGAAGTTCAGCACTGAGCCGAGCCTCGCCTGGAGCCCGGAGGGCCCCGGCCGCTCGGGCGCGCGCTCGGCGAAGAGCCTCTCGCGCCAGGCGCGCGACTCGAGGATCAGGTCGCCGCTCGAAGTGAGGGCGCCGTTCGGCCCGTAGAAGAGGTGGTCGTGCACGTGCGGAGGCGTCATCCCGCCGACCGGGTTGCCGCCGCCGAGCGCCTGCCGACGTATCCCGACGGCATCGATCTCGTCGATGAAGACGATGCACTGGCCGCCCCACTTGCGCGCGAGCCGCCGGGCCTTGGAGATCAGGAACATCACGATCACGACGTCCATGCCGATGAAGGTC
>JBPCJB010000201.1:0-4380 GCA_051005735.1 Gaiellaceae bacterium
GGCGGGGTGCGATGCTCGTTCCGAGGCAAGGACGCTAGGGAGCGCCGATAGCCGAAGCTATCGGCGCGACCGAGGACGCCGCATCGGGGCGAGCAGCGCGGCCCGACGGCTCAGGGCGGCATT
This sequence comes from Gaiellaceae bacterium, assembly GCA_051005735.1. GTDB lineage: Bacteria > Actinomycetota > Thermoleophilia > Gaiellales > Gaiellaceae > Gaiellasilicea. The sequence continues at coordinate 124 of JBPCJB010000201.1, forward strand.
CCGCCAAGCCCTCCTAGTACGGATTCGGGACGGCGACCCAGAGCACGCGGAGCGGCTCCGAGTCGGAGGCGTTGCGCCAGGTGTGCGCCTTCGCGAGTTGGTACGTCAGCGCGTCGCCGTGCTCGAGGAGGTGCACCTCGTCGCCCACGCTGAGCTCGAGCGACCCCTCGAGGACGTAGACGAACTCCATCTCGCCCGGCAGCGAGGTGAGCTCCGCGCCGGCGCCCTCGCCGGGAGCGACAACGGACTCGATCGCCTGGAAGCGGGCCTCGTCGCGTGAGGAGAGGAGGTGGCTCTGGGTTGCGAACGAGCTCTCGAGGGCCGGGCGCTCCTGCCGGCGGACGAGAGCGGGCGCCGGCTCGCGCTCGAAGATCGTGCTCAGCCGGACGCCGAGCGCGTCGCAGATGCGCGCGATCGAGGAGAGCGACGGGGCGGTCCGGTCGCGCTCGAGCTGGCTGATGAAACCCTTCGTCAACCCGGTCGCCGCCGCGAGCTGCTCGATCGTCAGGCCGCGCTCGCGCCGGAGCGAGCGGACGCGAGCCCCCACCCTGGGCGTATCGTTTCTCGCTGCGAGGGGCGTCGCTCTGGGCACGCGCCGATCATACGCGGGTTTAGCGAGGATTTTTCTCACTTCTCCGTCGGCAACCGGGGACTAGCCGGTACTCTTTTTGTAGTTAGTACTGGCATGAGACCAGTCCCAGAAGGAGTGTGTTGCCCGTGAGCACGATGCTGCTCGTACCGCTGGAGGACGTCGTCGTCTTCCCGAACATGAATCTCACCCTGACTCTGAGCGTCGACGTCGGCTCGGAGGAGCGCGTGCTGCTCGTGCCGCAGCACGAGAACGACTATGCCGCCGTCGGCACCGTCGCCAAGGTCACCGACCGCGTCCGCCTTCCTGGGGGCGGTCGTGCAGTGGCGCTGACCGGCCTGCACCGCGGGCTTGCCGGCGCCGCCGAGACCGATGCGCGCGGCAGGCTGCGCGTGGCGGTCGAGGAGCGCCCGGACGACGACGCCGCCGACGGCCGCACCCGCGAGCTCGAGCGGGAGTACCGCGCGATCGTCGAGGAGATCCTCGAGCTCCGCGGCGACGACGGCCGGATCTCGGCCTTCGTCCGCTCGATCACCGAGCCCGGCGCCCTCGCCGACACCGTCGGCTACTCGCCCGACTTCAGCTTCGCCCAGAAGGTGCGCGTGCTCGAGACCGTCGACATCAAGGAGCGGCTCGCGCTCGCGATCGAGCTCCAGCGCGAGCGGCTTGCGGAGATGCAGGTGCGCCGGCGGATCCGCGACGACGTCGAGGAAGGCGCCGCGAAGCAGCAGCGCGAGTACATCCTCCGCAAGCAGATGGAGTCGATCCGGAAGGAGCTCGGCGAGGACGATGCGTCGGTCGTGACCGAGCTGCGGCAGAAGCTCGCCGAGGCGGAGCTGCCGGAGCCGGTGCGCGAGCAGGCGGAGCGCGAACTCGGTCGGCTCGAGCGGCAGGGCGAAAGCTCGCCCGAGGCATCGATGATCCGCAACTACCTCGACTGGCTGCTCGCGGTGCCGTGGGGCAAGCGCTCGGACGAGACGCTCGACCCGCTCCACACCCGCGAGGTGCTCGACGCGGATCACGCCGGACTCGACGACGTCAAGGAGCGGATCGTCGAGTACATCGCCGTCCGCAAGCTGCGCGAGGAGCGCGGGATCGAGCCGGACAAGCGCTCCGGCGCCATTCTCACGCTCGTCGGCCCACCCGGAACCGGCAAGACCTCGATCGGCGAGTCGATTGCGCGGGCCCTCGGCCGCGACTTCGTGCGGATGTCGCTCGGCGGCGTCCGTGACGAGGCGGAGATCCGCGGGCACCGGCGGACGTACATCGGCGCACTGCCGGGGCGACTGGTGCGCGCGTTGCGAGATGCCGGGACGATGAATCCGGTGATCCTGCTCGACGAGGTCGACAAGGTCGGCGCCGACTGGCGCGGCGACCCGTCGGCGGCGCTGCTCGAGGTGCTCGACCCGGCGCAGAACTCGACGTTCCGCGATCACTACCTCGACGTCGAGCTCGATCTCTCCGAGGTCGTCTTCATCGCGACGGCGAACATGGTGGACACGATCCCCGGGCCACTGCTCGACCGTATGGAGGTGATCCGCTTCGACGGGTACACGGTGGACGAGAAGACCGGGATCGCCCGCGGTTACCTCTGGCCGCGCCAGCGCGAGCGAAACGGGCTCCGCGAGGACGAGGTTTCGATCGTCGACGTCGTGCTGGAGACCGTGATCACGGATTACACCCGCGAAGCGGGGGTGCGGCAGCTCGAGCGCGAGCTCGGGAAGCTGCTGCGCAAGACGGCGACCCGGATTGCCTCGGCGAAGGTCGAGGCGCCCGTGGCGATCGGGCTCGAAGAGGTACGCGAGGCGCTCGGGCGGCAGCAGTTCTACCGCGAGGCGGCCGAGAGGACTGCCGTGCCGGGCGTCGCGACCGGCCTCGCCGTGACCGGGACGGGCGGCGACGTCCTCTTCGTCGAGGCGACGTCGGCGAAGGGCGCCGAGAAGCTCGTGCTCACCGGTCAGCTCGGCGACGTGATGAAGGAGTCGGCGCAGATCGCGCTCTCCTCACTTCGCTCGCGGGCCGACGGGCTCGGCGTCGACGAGGACGCGTTCGAGCGGGCCTTCCACGTGCACGTGCCCGCCGGCGCGATCCCGAAGGACGGGCCAAGCGCCGGGATCACGATGGCGACCGCGCTCGCGTCGCTCCTCTCGGGCCGCGCCGTCAAGCACACAGTTGGGATGACCGGCGAGGTGACGTTGCAGGGCCGCGTTCTCCCGATCGGGGGGCTGAAGCAGAAGGTGCTCGCGGCGCACGCCGCAGGGCTGACGGACGTGATCATCCCGGAGCGGAACCGCCAGGATCTCGACGACGTGCCCGAGCACGTCCGCGACGAGCTGACGTTCCATCCGGTGATCTCGCTCGACGAGGTGCTCGAGCTGGCGCTCGAGCCCGCCGTTACGCTCCATGCGGTGTAGGCGCTGCGAGCCCGTTCCCGAGGAGGTCCGCCGCGCGGCGGGCCTCCTCGAGCGGCGCTGGACGATCTCGCTCCTCTGGGCGTCGTCGGAGGGAGCGCTCCGCTTCAACGAGCTCAAGCAGGCGGTGGGGGAGATCCCGCCGCGAACGCTCGCGCAACGACTCGTGGAGCTCGAGGAGGCGGGCGTGCTCGTGCGGCAGGTGATCGACGCTCGGCCGCCGCGGGTCGAGTACCGGCTGACGGACGAGGGGCGCCGGCTCAAGCTCGTCGTTGACGCCGTCGTCCGCTACGCCGACGCCTGAGCGCCGGAAGGCCGGCCCGTGAACCGTCTATTTCGGACGCGTCCAGGGGCTGGCCCCGGACGGGTCTCGTGACGGCATGTCTCCGAGGACGTGTCCGGGCTTTGACCCCGGACACGTCCTATTGGGACGGTTAGAGGGCGAGCGCGACCTCGTCGGCGCCGCCGTCGTACTGCGGCTCATAGCCGAGCAGGCGGCCGAGCGGGGCTCCCATGACGAGACCGGCCTTCTGCATCCAGGCGGGCGGGAACGGCAGGCGGACGTCCTCGAAGTGCGCGTTTGCGATCACGGCGAGGCGGAGCGGATTCGGCATCCCCTTCCGGTTCGTCTTGCCGTCGGCCGCGAGCCCGAACGTCGTCTCGAGCAGACGCTCGAACCGAAGCGCGGGCTTCACCTCGCAGACGAAGGTCGCTTCGGTCTCGCCGGCGTTCCAGAACTTGTGCGAGATCCCGGCCGGCACGATTACGGTGTCGCCGGCGCGAGCGATGATCTCCTTGCCGTCCAGCTTGAACGCGACGACGCCCGACTCGATCTCGAAGCGCTCGGTCTGCTTCGGGTGGAGGTGCGCGGCGGCCAAGAATCCGTTCGCCTGCACCGTGCACTCGACGAGGACGGAATCGCCGTTCGTCTCGCTCGAGGTCTCCAGGAACCGCAGCCGCTCGCCGGTCACCGGATTCTCGATCACATCTCCCTTGCGAATCATCTTGGTTCCTTTCGGGTCGTTGGAGTCTGACCCGAACTCTCGCCTGTCGAGCAGGCGGTTTCGTCAGCCGCGACGACGATTCGCACTCACCCGCAGCGCCGATCTCCGCCTCCGCCTTGCGGAGGACTAGGTGTAGTTCCTAGCCACATTGTTCAGTCGTGAGCCTGGGGGCTTGTGGCCGAGGCTGCCGTGGGGTCGCACGTAGTTGTAGTGGTTGAGCCAGACGGGGAGGGTTTGGGCGCGCTCGGTGCTG
>JBPCJB010000202.1:0-12744 GCA_051005735.1 Gaiellaceae bacterium
ACATCACGAAGCCGTTCAACCCCGTCGAGCTTGCCCCGCTCGTCCGGGACCTGCTTGCTCGACTGGAGCACGACGACCTCGACGAGCTGCGCCGCGAGAAGCTCACAGAGCTGCGTGCGCTGATGGCTGAGACCTGACCGGCCTTCGGAGCTAGCTTCCGGCGAAGTCCGCGGTCACGACGGTCGCACGTCGAGAGCCGGCGAAGTGGCCGATCCGCGCTCCGATCCCGATCCGGCGAAATCCCGGCCTGAGCAGATTGGCGCGATGGCCGGGGCTAGCGAGCCAGGCCTGTACGAGCACGCGGGCCGAGGCCAGCGCGCCGGTCCCCCAGGCGAGGTTCTCGCCGAAGCGAGGCCCGCGGGCGCCGAAGGAGCCGAGGCGAGAGCCGAACGAGCCGTGGGTCAGCACGTCGTTGCGGAGCATCGCGCTCGTGTGGGCGCGGGCCGCCCGAACGAGCGTCTCGTCGACGTGGAGCGGTTGCAGTCCGTTCGCGAGTCTGACGTCGTTGACCGCCTCGAGAAGCGCCGCCTCGGTCGTGCTCAGCGATGCCCCCTGAGCGGAGCCCCCGAAGAGAAGCGCGAGCAAAACTACGCCAGAAGCACAACGAATCTGCTTCTCCATGAATCCGAACCTAGCACTATCTGCGCATTTTCGTAGCCCGGGGGCCGGTCCTGCTCGGAGCTCGTTGCTCGGGAACGGCTCCAGCCGGTTCCAAGCGACTACACTCGGCGCACGGGACGTGGCGCAGCCTGGTAGCGCACTCGCTTTGGGAGCGAGGGGCCGCCGGTTCGAATCCGGCCGTCCCGATCGTCCGTCCAGGAGGGCTTGGCGAAATACCGGCTGTGCCCGGCTCGGCACGCTGGGCACGCCGTGGCGGCGTCCTCAGTCGCGTCCATACCTACGGGTATGAACGCTCCCTGCGTCCTTGCCACGGCGCACCCATCGCACCGATCCGGACGAGCCATTCCGCCAAGCCCTCCTAGCCGGCCGCCAGCTCGGCGAGGCCTTCGGCCCGCGTCCGCACCGGCTCGTAGCCGAGCTCGCGTCGGGCCTTGCCGATCTCGATCGTGCGCTCGAACCCGGTCAGCCAGATCACCGTGCGCGCGAGCGGCGGGCGTCCCGGGCGTCGAAGGACGCGCCAGGTCGTCTCGCTCCCGGCCGCGAGCACGCGGGCGAGCCAGAGTGGGAGCGAGCGCTCCGGCGGCACGACGCCGGCGGTCGCGAGCAGCCCTGTCAGGAACGCGCGGAAGCTGATCGACTCGCCGTCGGAGATCGAGTAGGCGTCGCCGGGGCGTCCGCGCTCGGCGGCGAGGACGATCCCGTGGACGGCGTTGTCCACATGGGTCGTCGAGACGAGGTGACGGCCGCCGTCGATCCAGGTGAATCGACCGTCGCGCACGGTCGCCGCAAAGCCGGGCCGGATCGTGCGGTCGCCGGGCCCCCAGACGAGTACGGGCCGCACGATCACCGTCTCCACCCCGCTTGCCTCTTCGACCACGAGCTCCGCCTGTGCCTTCGATGCCCCGTAGAGGGCGCGTGAGCGCGGCTGCAGCGGCCAGGTCTCGTCGGCGTTGCGGAGCGGCCGTCCCGTGAGGATGACGGACACCGACGAAATGTGGACGAGGCGTCGGGTGCCCATGAGCTCGCAGGCCCGCACGACATTTCGCGTTCCCTCGACGTTGCTGCGCTCGAAAGCGCTCCAGGGCGCCCAGTCTGAGACGAGCGCGGCGGCGTGGTAGACGAGCTCGCAACCGCTGATTCCAGCCCGGAGCGCGGCGAGGTCGTCGAGGTCGCCGCGAACGGGGTCGGCGCCCGCTTCGACGAGCGCCGCCGCCGCCTCAGCCGACCGTGCGAGCGCGCGCACGTGGTGTCCGTCGGCGAGGAGCCGGCGGACGAGCGCTCCGCCGACGAACCCGGAGCCGCCGGTGACGAAGATGTCGGCCACGCGGGGACTCTACGCTTGACCGATGCGAATCGAGCTCCGCGCGCTCACCCTCGACGACGCCCCGGCCGTCGCCGAGCTGGTCGCGGCGCGGGACGCTGCCGATCTCGACCAGCACGACCCGGATTTCACGGCCGCTGAGCTACGGAACTGGTGGGCGTCCCGCGGAGACGCGCTCGGCGACCGGGCCTGGATCGCGCTCGACGGCTATCGCGCGGTGGGCTTTGCGTCGCTGCACGTCGAGGGAGACTGCGCCGAGCTCGAGGACGACTCCTGCGTTCACCCCGCCTGGCGCGGCCGCGGGATCGGGACCCGGTTGCTGGAGCAGCTCGAACAGTGGGCCGTCCGCAACGACTCCGCTCGGGTGCGCGTCGGCGTGGTCGCTGCCGACGGGCGCGCGTTGCTGGAAGAGCGCGCTTACGAGCTCGTCCGCCACTTCTGGCGGATGGAGATCGCTCAGACCGAGGCGCCGCAGCAGCCAGCCGCCGTCGAGGGAATCGAGCTGCGCCCGTACCGCCCTGACGTGGACGACCGCGCGCTCCACGCCGCCGTGCAGGAGGCGTTCGAGGATCACTGGGATTACACACCCGAGTCGCTCGAGGAGTGGCTGCGCGGACGCACCTCGCGTGGCGACTACGACCCGACTCTGTGGGTGCTCGCCGAGGCGCACGGAGAGATAGCGGGCGCGGCCCTCGCCTTCGGCTCGCGCGATTTCGGCTGGGTGCTCGACCTCGGCGTCCGCCGGCCGTGGTGGGGACGCAGTCTCGGCCATGCGCTCCTCCTCGGCGCCTTCGGCGAGCTCTACCGGCGTGGCTTCACACGGGTCGGGCTGGAGGTCGACGCCGCGAACGACACCGGCGCGACGCGGCTCTACAAGCGCGCCGGCATGCGCGTGACTCGGCGGTACGACTGGTACGAGCGCGCGGTCTAGGAGGGCTTGGCGAAGTACCGGCTGTGCCCGGCTCGGCACGCTGGGCACGCCGTGGCGGCGTCCTCAGTCGCGTCCATACCTACGGGTATGAACGCTCCCTGCGTCCTTGCCACGGCGCACCCAGCGCACCGATCCGAACGAGCGGCATATCGCCAAGCCCTCCTAGTCGAGCGCGTCCTGCTCACGGAAGAAGCGGGTGACGTAGAGGGCGAAGGCCGCGAAGAAGACGGCCGCCTGCTCGAGCGCCATGGTCACGCCCGCGATCTGCTGATCGGCGAGCGGGGAGAGGCCCCAGAGCCGCTGCGGCGCATCGACGTAGAAGTCGTAGATCGCGTCTGGGATCAGGGCCAGCAAGAGGCCGATCGGACTCGCGAGCGCGAACGCCGCGAACAGGTAGCCGGCCTTGAGACCCGGCGAATGGGCGCCGTGGACGACCGGCCACCAGAGGAGGACGCCGGTCGCGAAGTAGAGCGCATGCTCGAGGTGAAGCAGCGTATGCGGGTTCCGAAGGGCCGCATCGTAGATCCACGGGACATGCCAGACGGCGTAGTTGCCGAGCCAGAGCAGGAGGGCCGGAACGGCCGGAACCCGTGGCGCGAGGGCGGCCAGAGCGGGAGGGGCCCCGAGGACGGCGAGAGCCGGCGCCCACTCGGCCAGCACGACGTTCTGGATCAGGTGAATCGTGAGCAGATAGTTGAGCCCGATCGTCTCGACGGGAGTCACGGTCACCGCCAGGAGCAGGATCATCGCCGCGGCGAAGCAGGCGATCCGCCAGCGCGATGCCGGGAAGCGGCGAACGGCGAGCACATACGCGATCGAAATGGCCGGGATGACGAGCAGCGCTTCGGGATTCCACGACCACGCGTACGGATCCGGCCCCACGACGCGCTAACCTAGCGTCGAACCTGCGCCCGTGGTGTAGTGGTAACACAAAAGCCTTCCAAGCTTTGGTCACCGGTTCGAACCCGGTCGGGCGCTTTCCAGCATGCCGGTCGCAGTACGCTGGCGCCGTGCGCCGGCTCGTGCTCACCGCCTCGCTGCTTGCGCTGATGATCCCAGCCGGCGCGGCCGCGCAGCGCAACCCGTTCCCGCTCGGAGTCGCCGCCGGCGAGGTGACGTCGAGCTCGGCGATCGTCTGGACTCGCGCGGCGAGGCCCGAGGCGATCCGCCTCGACGTGCGCAGCGCGAAGAACGCGATGCCGATCGCTCGGCTGACCCTGCGCGCGACGCGCGCGCACGACCTCACCGTGCAGCGGCGCATCCTCGGCCTACGCGCCGGGACGCGGTACTTCTACGCGTTCTCGGTTCCGTTCCGCGAGAGCCGGCTCGTCAGCGCGGGCGAGTTTCGGACAGCGCCTGCCGCGAGTGCGCCGGCCACCATACGCTTCGCGTTCTCCGGCGACGCCGACGGCGCGGTCGATCCGAAGACGGGCAAGCCGGCCTACAACCTCTTCCAGGTCTACGGCCGGATGGCGGCCCAGCGGAACGACTTCAACATCAACCTCGGGGACACGATCTACTCCGACAGCGAGATCGGCGGCCTCCCTCCCGCGCTGACGGTACCGGCCAAGTGGGCGAAGTACCGGCGCAACCTCGCCTTCGGCCACCTCCGCAGCCTGCGCCGCTCGGCCGGGCTCTACAGCCACTGGGACGACCACGAGTTCATCAACGACTTCTCGCTTGCCGAGCACGGCCGGACGATCTACTCGGCGGGGGTGAGGGCATTCCGGGACTACGCGCCGGTCGCGTACACGTCACGGGACGGGCTCTACCGGTCTGTCCGCTGGGGCAGGCATCTCGAGCTCTTCTTCCTCGACGAGCGCTCGTTCCGCAGCGCGAAGGCGAGCGTAGGCGGCCTCTGTCTGAGCAACGGGGTGATCGATCTCGCCCCGACTGCGCCGCAGGCCATCCGCAACGTCTTCGCCCTGCTCGTGCCGGCCCTCGCACAGCCTGCACCTCCGGGATGCCGCGCGCGGATCGAGGATCCGGCGCGAACGATGCTCGGCGCCCGCCAGTACAACCGCTTCACCGGCGCGATCAAGGCGTCCACGGCAACGTGGAAGGTCGTTGTCAACGAGGTTCCGATCCAGCAGTTCTACGCCCTGCCCTACGACCGCTGGGAAGGCTATGCGGCCGAGCGTGACCGGCTCCTGCGCTTCCTGCAGGAGAACGTCCGCAACGTCATCTTTCTCACCACGGACACGCACGCGAACTTCGTCAACGAGGTGCGGCTTCGCACGCTCGAGGAGGGCGGGCCTGTCGGAACGGGGATCTTCGAGGTCGTCACCGGCCCAGTCGCGACGAAGACCCAGAACGTCGAGGTCGACGAGACACTCGGACGCGCTGGCTTCGGCTCGGCGATCGTCAACCTCTTCTACAAGCCGGCGCCGCCGCGCGGGGTCGGGATGCGCTGCTCGGCCGCGAATGTCTACAGCTACGCAGAGGTGCGCGTGACCGGCGTGACGCTGACGGTGACCCCGAAGGACCTGAACGGGAAGCTCGTGCGCGAGGAGACGGGCGCGCCGTGCGGCCCGTTTGTCTTCCGCGCCCGGTAGCCGCCTACCGCGGCTGGTCGGCGAGCCGCTCGATCTCGCCTGCAGTAGGCTCGAGCTTCCCCGACTCGAGGCCGGCCTTGATCTCGCGTGCGAGCGCCCTCGCCTCGGAATCCTGCTCCGGCTCGAGCACCGTGTTCAGCGAGGCGAGCACGACGTCGCCCTCGTGCAGCTCGACGCTCACCGTCTCTGAGCGCTCGGCGATGTAGGGATCGCTCACGACCCCGACGTCGATCCGGATCGAGCGGCCGTCGGCCAGCGTCGCCGTCTCCGAGATGGGGTTGCCTCGCAGGCTCACGGCCGGGAGATGCCCACCCGCAGAGCGGCTCGAAACATCCGACGGGCTACGTATCGTCGTCGGAATGGAGGAGCGCCTCGTCCGCTTCCGTCCGCGTGCGATCGTCATCGTGCTTGGGATCATCCTCGCCGCGCTCCTGATGATCCAGGTGGTCCAGGTGGCGCGCGGCGTCCTGATCTGGATCCTCGTCGCCGTCTTCCTCGCGGTCGCGCTCAACCCAGCTGTCGAATGGCTCCAGGCGCACGGCGTCGCGCGCCGCGGGCTCGCGGTGATGATCGCCTACCTCGGCGCGCTCGCGGCGATCGCGGCGCTCGGCGCCACCTTCATCCCGATCCTGATCGAGCAGGTGAACAACTTCGTCGACGCGCTTCCCGGCTACGTCGAGGATCTGACGAGCGGCCGGGGCCGGCTCGGTTTCCTCGAGCGCGAGTATCAGATCACCGAGAGAGTGCGCGAAGCCGTGGAAACAGGCGGCGCGGGCGGCGCGCTCGGGATCTCGGGGACGGCGCTCGCGGTCACGAAGAGCGTGATCAGCGCGGTGGTGGCGGTCGTCACGATCGCCTTCCTCACCCTCTTCATGCTGCTCGAGGGACCCGCCTGGGTGGAACGCTTCTACGGGCTCCTGCCGGAGGGGTCGCAGGCCCGCTGGCGGTCCGTCGGCCACGACATATACCGGACGATCGGGGGTTACGTCTCCGGCAACCTCACGATCAGCCTGATCGCCGGCGTCGTCTCGACCCTCGTGCTCCTGCTCGTCGGCGTCCCGTTTGCGATCGCGCTCGGACTGCTCGTCGCGATCCTCGACCTGATCCCGCTCGCGGGTGCGACGATCGCGGCGGTCCTCGTCACAACCGTCGCCTTGCTCGACTCGGCGACAGCGGGCATCGTGATCCTCGTCTTCTTCGTCGTCTACCAGCAGCTCGAGAACCACGTGCTCCAGCCGGTGGTCTACGGGCGCACGGTTCAGCTCTCGCCACTCGCCGTCCTGATCGCGGTCCTGATCGGCGCCGAGCTCGCGGGCGTGGTGGGGGCTCTCGCAGCGATTCCGGTGGCGGGCACGATCCAGGTGCTGCTCGTCGACTACCTGAAGCATCGGCGAGGCCGCCTCGTCGAGCGTCCACCGGGAGTGGCCCCGGCCGAGCCCTGACCTCGGAATAGCTCGATCGAAGGATGTCGGCTCTCAGCTGCGGCGCCGATTGCTTCGGTGTGGAGAGGGGATTCTTCGGTGTTCTTGCAGCTCTCGTCAGCGTGGTCGCGCTCGCGATCGGAGCGACCGGCGCAGGAGCTGCCGGCAGTCCGGCTCGCACGATCGCCTCCGCGAGCGCGCTGGAGAGCAAGGTCCTCGTCGAGCTGAACTCGGTTCGGCGGGAGCACGGGCTCGTCCCGCTTCGGCTCGCTCCATCGCTTGGCGCGGCGGCCGACCTCCACTCACGGACGATGGGCCGGCACGGCTTCTTCGCGCACGAGTCGCGCGACGGCAGTGACTTCTCGAAGCGCGTCGAGCGTTTCTACGACTCGAAGGGTTACGGCGCCTGGTCGGTGGGCGAGAACCTGCTCTGGGCCTCGCCTGAGATCAGCGCCGCCGAGGCGCTCAAGCTCTGGCTGAAGAGCCCGGGCCACCGGCAGAACATCCTCGCGCCGCGCTGGCGCGAGATCGGTGTCTCGATCGTCACCGTGCAGCAGGCTCCCGGCGTCTACGGCAACCGGGACGTCACCATCATCACCACCGACTTCGGCACCCGCTCCTAGCCGCTGGCGGGTCTGAAACACTGAGTCGTCGCTCTGGTCGCGCTCCGAGTGCGCCCGGGAGGATTCGAACCTCCGACCCACGGCTTAGAAGGCCGTCGCTCTGTCCGCTGAGCTACGGGCGCGCGCCGGACAGCGTACCGCCGGGCCGGAAGCCTCTATCGTCCGGACGTGGCCGAGCTCACGATCGGGATCGTCAGTCCGGGGGCGATGGGGAGCGCCGTCGGACGCGCCTACGCGGCAGGAGGAGCGCGCGTCGTCGTGACGCTCGCCGGACGCAGCGCGCGCACCCGAGCCCTCGCGCACGGGCTCGAGCTCCTGCCCGACCTCGACGAGGTCGTGCGGATCTCGGACTCAGTTCTCTCGATCGTGCCGCCGGAGGCTGCTGCCGCCGTCGCGGCGGAGATCGCGTCGGCCGCTCGCCGAGCCGACGCCGATCCGCTCGTCGCCGACCTGAACGCGATCGCTCCGACCACCGCGCTTGCGGTCGAGACTCGACTCGCGGGCAGCGGCCTCGACCTCGTCGACGGCTCGATCTCGGGCGGGCCGCCGCACCCGGACGGATCGACCCGCATCTATCTCTCGGGTGCTCGCGCCGCAGAGCTCGCTGCCGTGACGGCCCCCGGAATCGATGCGCGAGTCGTCGGCCCGGACGTCGGCGCCGCCTCGGCCGTGAAGATGTCAACCGCCTCGGTCTACAAGGGCACGGTCGGCCTGCTCGCGCACGCGCTCCTCGCCGCCCACGCGAACGGCGTCCTCCCGCACGTGCTGGACGACCTGCGCGAGTCGTTTCCCGAGCTCGTCGAGCGCGCGGCGGGCTCGATCGCCCGCGCCGCGACGAAGGCCGAGCGCTACGCGGGGGAGATGCGGGAGATCGCGGCGACGCAGGCAGCGGCCGGTCTGCCGCGGGAGCTCTTCGACGGCTTCGCCGTGCTCTACGCGGCGCTCGCGCGGAGCGAGCTAGCCAGGGCTGCGCCGGAGTCGATCGCAGCAGACGCGAAGCTCGAGGACGTGCTCGAGGCGCTCAGCGCGGGAGGTGGAGGTCGAGCCGGCGAGGCAGTCCCGCGACGAGCTGAGTAACCGGCCCAACGTGGCGGCCATCATCGTCCGCGGCGTCCTTCGCGACGAGCGCTCGCCGAATCGCGCTCCCGCCCAGATAGCGGACCGGCTCGGGAGGGAAGCGCGCCGGAGGCGGCTCGACGAGAGCGAGCCGAGACGCCTCGTCCCGGCGGTCGAGCGCGAGCGAGGCGAGGATCTGCCCGCCGAGGTAGCTCGGGCCGACGCCGTTGCCCGTGAAGCCGAAGCCGTGGTGCACGCGGCCGCGCGACCCGAAGCACGGCAGATGCGTGGGAGAGACGTCGATCGGCCCGCCCCATGCATGCTCGATTCGCCGTCCGGTGAGTTGCGGAAAGAAGCGTACGAGCGAGCGCTCTGCCCGGGCGATCGCGTCCGGATCGAGCTCGAGGACGTCCCGGGGACGGGCGCCGTACCCCATCCGGCCGCCACCCCAGCCGAAGGCGATCCTGCCGTCCGCGGTCGTCCGAAAGTAGTGGAGCAGCGTCCGTGCGTCGGCGATCGCCTCGCCGCCCGTCCAGCCGAGCTCCTCGAGCACGTCCGGAACCGGCTCCGTCAGGACGATGTGGCTCGAGGCGACCGCAAGCGAGTTGCGGAAGCCGGGAAAGCGAGCCGTCGCGGTGTTGACTGCGAGGACGGTTGCACCGGCTCGCACGGATCCATGCGCCGTCTCGACGCCGTGCCCGGCGAGAGTCAGCACCGGCGAGCGCTCGTAGATGCGTATGCCTCGCACGAGGAGCCGGCGCCGGAGGCCGAAGGCGAGCCGGGCAGGCTGCACGGTGGCGCCCGTTCGCAGCGCCAGACCGCCGCGGAAGACGGGCGAGGCGCACACCGCCTGAACGGCCTCACGGTCCAGCTCGAGCGCCTCGTCGATCCCGGCTGCGTGGCATGAGCGGGCGACCTCGTCCCAGGCGCCGTCCTGAGCCTCGCTCGTCGCGACCTCGAGCTGGGGCGCCGCCCGGTACCAGGCGTCGATCTCCTGCGCGCGACACCAGTCCCCGATCGCGCGCACCGCCGCTTCCGATGCGTTGCCGACAGCGAGCGCGCGCTCGGCGCCGAAGCGCTCGGTGAGGCCAGGAAGCTGATCCCAGAGCGAGCTGACGAAACCGCCGTTGCGTCCGCTCGGTCCATGCCCGCAGAGGGTCGCCTCGACGATCGCGACCTCGGCGCCTGCCTCCGCGAGCTGCCACGCCGTCCACAACCCGAGATAGCCGCCTCCGACGATCGCGACATCCGCACGCGCCTCGCCGTCGAGCGGCGCCTCCGGCTCGATCGGGCCTGCCTCTTCGAGCCAGTAGCCGTGTCGCGTCGGCCGCATCGGGGCGATCCTACGTTTGCCACCCCTGAGGCCGGGAAGCGGAGAAGCCATAACCGGACACTAGGAGGACAGACGTGAAGGTCGCGTTTCTCGCAGCGGACATGTTCGAGCAGGTGGAGCTCACCGAGCCCTGGAAGGCGGTCGAGGCGGAGGGCTGGACGGCGGAGCTCGTCTCGCTGCAAGAGGGCAAGATCCAGGGGTTCGACCATTTCGACAAGGCCGACAGCTCGAGGTCGATCGCACGGTCGAGGAGGCTTCGGCCGACGACTACGACGCGCTCGTCCTGCCGGGCGGCGTCGGCAACCCGGATCAGCTGCGCACCGACGAGAACGCGGTCGCCTTCGCGCGGGCGTTCTTCGAGCAGGGGAAGCCGGTCGCGGTGATCTGCCACGGCCCGTGGACGCTCGTCGAGGCAGGAGTTCTCCGCGGTCGAACGCTCACGTCGTGGCCGAGCCTCCAGACCGACATCCGCAACGCGGGCGCCACCTGGGTGGACGAGGAGGTTCACGTCGACGAGGGGCTCGTCTCGAGCCGCAAGCCCGCCGATCTGCCCGCGTTCTGCCGCAAGCTCGTGGAGCAGATCGAGGAGGGCACGCACGCGGGACAGAAGGCGTCCGCGGAGAGCGCATGACCCGACTCCGATGACGCACTTGACGCGATCGGAATCTGCTCCCGCAGATTCCGCTTAAACAGAACAGGTGGCGGACGGGGCTCGAACCCGCGACCACCGGGACCACAACCCGGAGCTCTACCAACTGAGCTACCGCCACCGCGCCCGGACAGTGTAGCCCGACCCATCGACGGCTCAAGCGAAAGGAAGGTCCCTCGGCGCGGCTCGAGTCCGGCCGGATCACGGGATACCTGACCGACCCGGACTTCGACGTGCCGACCACGATCGACGATCTCGGCAATCGGCTCTACGCGGTCAACGCGCGCTTCGGCACGCCGCCGACGCCGACCACGCGCTACGCGTCGTTCAGGTGGCGAAGCGCTGAGGAGCGAGCCGGGGGCCGGGCAGGACGTCGGGCATACTCATGTCGGCCCGGCCCCGTAGCTCAGTGGATAGAGCGGCAGGCTTCGAACCTGCGTGCGGTGGTTCGATTCCACCCGGGGCCACTGCTTTCAAGCCGACGAACGGATTGGAACGCCGCCGCGGGAGAGGCTCAAGCGGAGACGTCCGCTGCCACCTCTGCGAAGAAGACGAGGTCGGCGAGACCCGGTACTCGACCTCGCGCCGTGGTTCAGCCGGTTGCGGCTTCGAGCTCGACCGCCGGAACGTCGCCCCAGAGGTCCTCGAGCCGGTAGAACGCCCGCGTCTCCGGCGTGAACACGTGCAGAACGACGTCGAGGTAGTCGGCGACGATCCACTCGGCCTCGCGCGTACCGTCGGTCGCACGCGGGGTCAGCTTCGCCTCTGCCTTGAGCTGGCCGTAGACCTCGTCGTAGATCGCCTTCGTCTGCCGCGCGTTCCGGCCTGTCGCGAGCACGAAGAAATCCGTGTAGACGCACACGGGTCGCATGTCGAGGATGACGACGTCTTCGGCCAGCTTGTCCGCTGCGACAGCGGCGATCCGGCGTGCTTGTTCCAGAGAGCTCAGAGGACTGAGTGTAGCCGTCATCCCTGGACGTAGAGGCGGTGCGCCGCGATGTAGTCGGCGACCGCAGGGACGACGAGCCCGTCGAGCGGTTCCCCCTCCCGGACCCGCCGGCGGAGCTCGGAGGAGGAGATCGCGTGAGGCTCGAGCTCGACGAGCTCGACGCGCGGCGAGGTGAGGGGTGGCTTGTAGCCGGGCCGCGACGCGACTCCGAGCCGGGCCAGCTCGAGCACGCGCTTCGGTTCCTTCCACGTCGAGAACGCGGCGAGCTCGTCGGCGCCGACGAGGAAGATCGGGTCGTCGTAACCGTAGGCCTCGAGCGCGTCGACCGTATACCGGTGCGGCTCGAGCTCGACGATCGCCCGGAGCTCCGCAAAGGTGAGGCGCGCCAGCTCGAGCCGATCCGACGCAGGCGCCTCGGAGAGCTTGTGCGCGGCGTCCGCGACGACGGTCACGTGCAGCGGGTCGATCGCGAAGTGCTTCACGGCCGCCCGGGCGAGCGCAAGGTGGCCGAGGTGCGGCGGATCGAAGCGGCCGCCGAGGATCCCGACGATCGGGCTCATTGCCACTCGAGGGTCTCGTCGCCGAGCTCGACGTCCTGACCCTTGCGGACCCCAGCAGCCTCGAGCGCGGCCTCGAGCTCCTCTCCCTTCGGCGCCTCGCCGACGACGCGGAACCCGCGATCCGTGCGGTAGATCCGGTAGGCGCGGCGGGCAGGCGGCTGCGGCCGGTAATCGAGGAACTCTGGCAGCTCCTGCTCCTCCTCGCTCTCGGCCGTCGGAGCAGGCGCAGGCGGAACGAGCGTGAAGAGCGTCCGCTTCAACTCCTCGATCCCCTCGCCGGTGGCGGCGGAGACGTGGAAGACGGCAACGACGCGCTCGTCCTGGATCGGGAACCTCGGCGCCTGGGTGAGCAGATCGACCTTGTTGAGGACGATCGCCTGCGGCCGCTCGTCGAGGCCGGCGCCGTAGAGCGCGAGCTCGCGGTCGATCGTCCGGAAGCGCTCCTCCACGTCGTCCTCGGAGGCGTCGATCACGTGCAGCAGCACGCGCGCGCGCTCTAGATGGGCGAGAAACTCGTGGCCGAGGCCGATCCCCTCGCTCGCGCCCTCGATCAGCCCGGGCACGTCGGCGACGGTCAGCTGCGCGCCGTCAGGCGACTCGACGGTGCCAAGGACGGGCGCGAGGGTCGTGAACGGATACTCGGCCACCTTCGGCTTCGCGTTCGAGATCCGGCGCAGGAGCGACGACTTGCCGGCGTTCGGAAGCCCTGCGAGGGCGGCGTCGGC
>JBPCJB010000203.1:0-9361 GCA_051005735.1 Gaiellaceae bacterium
CGAGAGTAGACTTCTGGAGACAAATGGACGTTCTCGTTCTCATCGACAAGCTCGACGACCTCGTGCACAACGCGAAGGCCGTGCCGCTCACCGACCAGGTGCGGATCGACCGCGAGGAGATCTACGACATCCTCGACCAGATGCGGGCGACGATTCCAGAGGAGATCAAGCAGGCGCGCTGGATCGTCAAGGAGCGGCAGGAGATGCTGGCCGAGGCGAAGCGCGAGACCGACCGGCTGCTCGGCGAAGCGCGGGAGCAGGCGGTGCGGGAGGCCTCGCAGACCGAGATCGTCAAGCTCGCCGACCGCCAGGCCCAGGAGATCGTGGACGACGCCCGCCGCCAGGCGCGCGAGACGCGGCTCGAGATGGAGGACTGGGCAGACGGGATTCTCTCGACGCTCGAGGTCAACCTCGACAAGTTCCTCACCGCAGTCAAGCGGGGCCGCGAGCGGCTGCACGAGCGCTCGCAGGAAACGGTGGTCGCGGGCGTCGGCCCACGCGAGCTCGACGAAGACGGCTCCTACGTCTAGCTCGCTCGCGCTGCCGGCCGGCGACTGAACCTCACGCGTTACCCTCGGCCGATGACGCGCTTTCCGCTCAGGCGGCTCCGGCTTCGCTCGGGCGAGGTTCAGCGCGACGCAGTCGAGATCGAGCTGGAGCCCTTCGACCTCGGCGGCCAGCGCTACCTGCCCGTGCCGCAGGTGGTGGAGGCAGATCTCGTGATCACCCAGGCGACCACCGGACTTCTCTTCGAGCTGCGCTTCGGGGTGCGGCTGCACGGGCCGTGCATGCGCTGCCTCGCCGACGCGGCTCTCGACATCCGCGTCGACGCGCGCGAATACCATGCCGTGGCCGCGGGCGGAAGCGAGGAGCTGCAGAGCGAGTACGTGATCGAGGATCAGCTCGAGCTGACAGCCTGGGCGCGCGATGCGATCGCGCTGGCGCTGCCGGACCAGATCCTCCACGACCCCGACTGCGCCGGCCTTTGCCCGTTCTGCGGGAAGGATCTGAACGTGGAGCCGCACACGCATGACGACGTCTCGAGCGATCCTCGCTGGTCGGCGCTCGAGGCCCTGCGCGACCGTCTTTGAGTCAGAGCGTCGCTTCGGGCTCCGCCGTCTCCGAGTGACGCGTCCAGGTCAAAGCCCCGTCCGGGTCAAAGCCCGGACGCGTCTCTTCTCGACGGTCCTCGTGCAGGTCGCGCCCCCGCTCGGCCCTCGACTCGCGGGCGGCCAGGCTCAGACTCGAGACGTGCCCGCGACATGTCCGGGCTTTGACCCGGACAGGACGGTATGCTGCGGATGGCGCTTCGGCGTCCTCCCATGACGGACTGACGAGCTAAAGACGTCCTCTGCGCCCTGCCAAGGGCGCGCTCGTTCCCCGTCTCGTAGGAGGTATCCCGGTGCGGGTCTCACTCGCCGGCGTCGTCAAGGCGTACGGCGCCAACACCGTTCTCGAACGCGTCGATCTGGTGCTCGGCCCACGCTCGCGGCTCGGGCTCGTCGGCCGCAACGGCGCGGGCAAGTCGACCCTGCTCCGGCTGCTCGCGGGAGAGGAGCTTCCCGACGAGGGTCGGGTCGAGCGGACGCCTGCGATGCTGACCGTGGGCTACCTGCCGCAGGAGCACGATCGCCGGCAGGAAGAGACGCTGCTCGGCTACCTCGCTCGCCGCACCGGCATCGACGACGCGCAGGGCGCGGTCGAGCGGCACACGACGACCTGGGACGCCGAGGCGTACGGCGCCGCGCTCGAGCGCTTCCTCGCGCTCGGCGGCGGCGACCTCGAGCACCGGGCCGGCGCCGTCTGCGCCGAACTCGGGCTCGACGTCTCGCTCGGGGAGGAGACCACGACGCTCTCCGGCGGCCAAGCTGCGCGAGCCGGTCTCGCCGCGATCCTGCTCTCGCGCTTCGACCTCCTCTTGCTCGATGAGCCGACCAACGATCTCGACTTCGACGGGCTGGAGCGGCTCGAGCGCTTCCTCACCGGGTTCGACGGCGGGCTCGCAGTCGTCTCGCACGACCGTGCTTTCCTGGATCGGACGATCGAGCGGATTGCCGAGATCGACCCGTGGACGCATCGCGTCCGCGAGTGGCCAGGCGCCTGGAGCGTCTACGAGGCCGCGCGCGACCTCGCCCGGACGCGCCAGTACGAGGCGTTCGCCGACACGGAGGAGCGTCGGCGCATCGTGGAGGTGTTGCTCACCGCGAGGCGCAAGCAAGCCCGTGCCGGCGGCGGGATGGCCGACCGCCGCGGCACGAAGGCGCTCGCCGGCAAAGTGCGCCAAGCGCGACGATCGCTCGAGCGGATCGAGCACGTCGAGAAGCCGTTCGAGTCCTGGCAGCTCCCGCTCTCGCTGAACGCGCGCCAGCGTCCCGGTGACTGCGTTGCCGCGCTCGAGGATGCCGTCGGTGAGCGCGGCAACTTCCGACTCGGCCCGATCGACCTCGAGCTCGCCCCAGGGGAGCGCGTCGCGATCACGGGAAGAAACGGCAGTGGCAAGTCGACGCTGCTGGCGCTCTTGCTAGGCGAGCTCCCGCTGACCGCCGGCCGGCGTGTCGTCGAGCGCTCGACCATGATCGGATCGCCCGATCAGCGTCGTCAGGCCTACGAGGGCCTGACGCCGGCCTTGGTGTTGTTCATCGATCGGACCGGCCTGACGCGGCTGGAAGCCCGCACGCTGCTCGCGAAGTTCAACCTCGGAGCCGATCACGTCGAGCGAGCCTGCGAGACCCTCTCGCCAGGCGAGCGCACCCGCCTTCACCTCGCCGAGCTGATGGCGCGCGGGGTGAACTGCCTCGTTCTCGACGAGCCGACGAATCACCTCGACCTCGAGGCGATCGAGGAGCTCGAGACCGCGCTTGCGACGTACGAGGGCACGGCGGTGGTCGTCTCGCACGACCGCCGCTTCCTCGAGCGCCTCGCGCCGACCCGCGAGCTCGCGCTCGGCTAATCGGCGCGACGTTTCGCTACACTCGGCAACCGCCGATGGCAGTCCCCAAGAAGAAAACCTCGAAGGCACGTCGAGACAAGCGCCGCGCTCAGCACGGGATCGAGTCGCCGCGCGTCAACGTCTGCCCAACCTGTCATCAGCCCAAGCGCCCGCATCACGTGTGCCCGACCTGCAAGACGTACAAGGGCCGCGAGATCGAGCCGCTCCGCACTCCCGCTCCGTAGCCTTGGCCCGAATCGCGGTTGACGCGATGGGCGGAGACGGCGCCCCTGACGAGATCGTCGCGGGCGCGCTGCTCGCCGCCGGCCAGGGGCTGACGCCGATTCTCTTCGGGCCGGCGGGGCTCGAGACCGGCGGGCTCGAGCTCGTCGAGGCGCCCGACGTGATCGGGATGCGCGAGAAGCCTTCCGAAGCCGTCCGCGCGAAGCCAAACTCGTCGCTCGTCGCTGCGTGCCGAGCTGTCGCCGCCGGCCATGCCGACGCCGTCGTCTCGGCCGGTAGTACGGGTGCGATGCTCGCGGCCGGCCTGATCCACCTGCGGCGGCTAGAGGGCGTCGCGCGACCGGCGATCGCCGTCGTGATCCCAACTGCGAAAGGCCCCTCGCTCCTGCTCGACGCGGGCGCGAACGCCGACGCGCGACCCGAGCACCTGCTCCAGTTCGCCGCGATGGGCTCGATCTTCGCGCGGGAGCTGCTCGGGGTCGCAGGCCCCGAGGTTCGCCTGCTTTCGATCGGCGCGGAGCCCGAGAAGGGGAACCAACTGACCCTCGATGCGCATGCGCTGCTCGTCGCGAGCGATCTCGGCTTTGCCGGCAACGCAGAGAGCAGCGACCTGCTCGCCGGAGCTGCCGACGTCGTCGTCTGCGACGGCTTCACCGGCAACATCGCGCTGAAGCTGCTGGAGGGAACGATCTCCACCTTGCTCGACGCCCTCCGCTCGGAGATCGCATCGACGCCGAGCGGACGCCTCGGCGGCCTCCTGATCGGCCCGGCCGCGAAGCGCCTGCGCGAGCGCCTGGATCCCGACACCTACGGCGGCGCCTATCTGCTCGGGCTGCGCGGTCTCTCCGTGATCGCGCACGGCAACTCGTCCCGAGCTGCGATCGGAAATGCGATCCGGCTCGCCGGCCGCGGAGTCGAGCGTGACGTGGTGGCTCGCCTGGCCGCGAGCATGCCGGAGCGCCGTTCGGCGACGACTGTATGATCGGCGCGCTCTACTCCCACCGGTAACTCCCACCCATCCATTCGTTCAAGTGAGGTCGATGTGGCAGCGTCGCGGGAAGAAGTCTTCGAACGGGTCAAGGAAGTCCTGACCGAGCAGCTCGGCGTCGAAGAGGCCGACATCAACGAGGAGGCGTCGTTCCAGGAGGATCTGGACGCCGACTCGCTCGACCTCGTCGAGCTGATCATGGAGCTCGAGGATCAGTTTGGGATCAAGATCTCGGACGAGGACGCCCAGAAGATCACCACGGTCGGTCAGGCCGTCGACTACGTCTCGACCCACCAGTAACGCGGCGCCGACAGGCGACCCGGAACCGCTCGGGCACCTGCTCGACTCGCTTCCCGCGGAGCGGCTCGAGCACGTTTTCACGCATACCTCCTGGGCCTCGGATCGCGCCGCCTCGTACGAGCGGCTGGAGTTCCTGGGCGACAGCGTCCTCGAGCTCGCGATCGCGCGCGAGCTCTACACCCGCTACCCGGATGCGGCGGAGGGCCGGCTCGCGAAGATCCGCTCGCACGTCGTCTCCCGGGCGAGCTGCGCGCTCGTCGCCCGCGACCTCGATCTCGGCGCACGGCTCGGCAAGGCGGCGGCAGCGGGCGGGATCGCGCCCGACGAGCTGGCGCGGATCGTCAAGAGCAGGAACGTGACGGCTGCGCTCCTCGAGGCGGCGATCGCGGCGCTCTTCCTCGTCCACGGCTACGAGCCGATCGAGGCCGCGATCGTGGCCGCGTTCTCGGACCGGATCGACTATGCCTCCTCGACGCACGTCGATCACAAGACCGAGCTCCAGGAGGCGCTCGCGCGGTCGGGTCGCTCCGTCTCCTATTCGGTGCTCGGCGTCGAAGGGCCTCCGCACGATCGCCGCTTCTCTTGCGCCGCGCTCGTCGACGGCGAGGAGCTCGGTCGCGGGGTGGGTCGCTCGAAGAAGGACGCTGAGCAGGCTGCGGCGCGCGAGGCGCTGGCGGAGCTCGCGGGCGCGGCTTAACCTCGCCCGAGCCTTGTGTGCTAACTTCGGCACATGCGCGTGCACATCACTCTGGCCGACGATCTCGTTGCACAGGTCGACCGTCGGGTGGGCCCGCGCCGGCGAAGCGCGTTCATCGCCCGCACGGTCGAGCAAGCGCTTGACGACGCGCGACGCTGGGACGAGATCGTCGCCTCGCTCGGAGCCCTCGGCGACGGTCACGACTGGGACGCCGATTCCGGCGAATGGGTGCGCGAGCAGAGGCGGGACGATCCGCGCCGCACCGGCTGAGAGTCGGTGTCGCTTCTCCTCGATACAACCGTCTTGATCGACGTGCTCCGCGGGAGGCATGCAGCGGAGCGCCTCAGTAGGCTGAGGGAGCTCGAGCCCGTTCCTTACGTCTGCGCGGTCAACGTCGAGGAGCTCTGGCGCGGGCATCGTCCCGGCGAGGAGGCGGTGCTGGCGAGGTTCGTCGGCGCGCTTCGTCTCGCCCCGCTCGGCACCGTGGAGGGCGAGCTCGCGGGTGGCTGGCGTCGGACGTTCGCGGCAAAAGGCCTGACGTTGAGTCAAGCCGATTGCCTGATCGCGGCCGCCGCGGTGGGCGTCGGCGCGGTGCTTGCAACAGGCAATCCGAAGGACTTTCCGATGCCCGGCGTCAGCATCGAGCACTGGCCGGTGGGCGGCTGATCGACGTCGTACGCCCGAGACTCGTCCGGGTGGCGCGGTAGCCTCGGTTCCGTGCACCTGCGCTCTCTCCGTCTGCGCGGCTTCAAGTCGTTTCCGGACGCGCTCGAACTGACGCTGGAGCCAGGAGTTTCCGTCGTCGTCGGCCCGAACGGCTCCGGGAAGTCGAACGTCGCCGACGCGATCGTGTGGGCAGCCGGATCCCTGACGCCGTCGGAGCTGCGCGCGGATCGGCCCGACGACGTGCTCTTCAACGGCGCCGAGGGCCGCAAGCCGGCCGAGAGCTGCGAGGTGGAGCTCGTCTTTGACAACGCGGACGGCGGTTTCGGCCAGGAGGTCGACTTCTCCGAGGTCTCGATCGCACGGCGGCTCCACCGCGCCGGCGAGGGGCAGTACCTCGTCAACCGCGCCCACGTCCGCCGCACCGACCTCGTTGAGCTGCTCGCGGACGTCGGCCTCAGCGGGACGATGCACTCGATCGTCAGCCAGGGCAAGGTCGAGGCCGTGCTCGCCTCGAAGCCCGAGGAGCGACGCGAGCTGGTCGAGGAGGCGGCCGGGCTCGGCAAGTTCAAGCGCCGCAAGCATCGCGCCGAGCTGAAGCTGAATCGAGTCGGGATCCAGGTCGAGCGAGCGCGCGATGTCGAGACGGAGGTGCGCAAGCGCCTGCGTCCGCTCGCGCTCCAGGCGAGCGCGGCGGACCGCGCCGAGAAGCTCCTCGCGGAGATCGGAGGTCTGCGGGCGCGGGTCGCGGATCTCGATCTCGCCGCCGCCGAGGGGCGCCGAGCGGAGGCCGAGGAGCGGAAGACCGCGTCCGGGATCGCTCGCAGGACGGCCCAGTCCCGGCTGCAGTCCCTGCTCGCCGAGCGGCAGGAAGCCGAGGACGAGCTCGCAGACGCCGCCGGTCGCCGAGAGGCGGCGCTGAAGGCGATGTACCGCTTGCAGTCGGCCACCGAGCGGCTGACGCTGCGGCGCGAGGGCGCGACGAGCTTGCTCGAGCGCCTGCGCGCCGATGTCGAGCAGGCCGAGGCAGCCGCGACCGAGCTCACGGACCAGACGCTGCGAGGGCTGGAGCTCGCGGCGGCGGAGGCTACGGCGAGGGCACGCGTTGCGGCAGTCGCGAGCGGGGCCGGCGCCGAGCGCGCCCGGGCCGCTCAGGAGCGGCTCGCCGCACTCGAGCGCGCCGCGGCAGGACGTGCGGAGGAGCGGCTGAGCTCGCTCAACGAAGAGCGGCGGGAGCTCGAGCAGGAGCTTGCGGAGGTCGCGGGCGGTCGCGAGGGGGCCGGCGCCGCCCTCTACGGGCTCGGCAGCGCCCGCGAGCGGATCGCGCTCCGCCGGGAGTCCTCAGCCGCGCTGCGGGAGCGGCTGCGAATCGAGCTCGCCGAGGCCGAAGCGCTCGCGCGCCGATCGGGCCCGACGCCGCAGGAGCTCGAGCTTTCGGCCAACGAGGCCGCAGCCGCTGCTCGCACCGCCACGCATGCTCGCGACGATCTTGCCGCGCGTGCCGCGATCGCAACGGAGCGGCTGGCCGCGCTCGAGCGCTCGCTCGCCGAGCGGGAGGGGATCCCGCCCGCGGCGAGGAAGCTCGCGACCACGGGAACACCGCTGGCGCTCTCCCTGCTCGACGTCGTCGCCGGCACGGAGCGCGCGGTCGCAGCCGCACTCGGGTGGCGGGCCTCGGCCCTCGTCGCCGACGATGCCGCTGCGGGTCTCGACTTGCTGCGTCGCGCGCGCGAGTCAGGTCTGGGCAACCTCGCCGTGCTCGTGGGCCGCTCGCCGTCCGAGAGGGTCGCCGAGCTGGCGGTCGTGCCGCTCGAGGAGCTGCTTGCGAGCCGTGTGCCCGCGGTCACCGCGGAAGGCTTCGGCTACGACCCGGCCCGCGGCGAGCTCTGGTTCGCAGGCGAGACGGCCGAGGCCGTCCTGCTCGAGCTCGAGGCGCGCCGCTGCGAGCTGCAGGGCGAGGTCTCCGAGCTCACCCGTTTCGCCGCCGAGGCGCGCTCGGCCGCCGAGACGGCCGAGCGGCACGCCGAGGAGGCCGAGGCCGTGTACGCGAAGGTGGCGCACCTTCGATCGGCGCGAAACGTGGATCCGATCCTGCTTCGCCGGCTCGGCGCCTGTGCGGATCGTCTTGACGACGCGCTGCTCGGCGCGGTTGCGATCGCAGTCCGGCTCGAAGAGCCGCTCCGCGAGCGAGCTCGCACTGCTGCGAAGCGCGCCGGCGCCCTCGGCGCCGAGCTCGCCCGCGTGGGCGCGCTCGAGCACGAGGCGCGTCGAATAGCTACCCAGGCGAACGAGCGGGGCGCCGCGGCGGAGCTCGTTCGGGCGCAGCTCGGCGGCTCGGGTCAGATCCGGCTGCTCGAGGTTTCGGAGCGCGACCGAGCCGAGGTCGAGCGTGAGGCTCACGCTCTCACCGAGGAGGCGGAGCGGCTCGCGCGGGAAGCCGCCTTCGCGTCCGAGTCCGCGCGGAGCGCCGGTGGCGCGGCGGCCGAGACGGCCCCTCGCGCCCCGAGGCTCGATCCCGACCTGCTCCGGCGCGTGCTCGGCGGCGCCGAGCGCTTGGACGAGACGCTCGCGATCGCCGCGACGACGGCGTCGCGCTTCGAGGCGCCGCTGCGCGCCCGCGTCGATGCGGGAGCGACGCGGGCGGGCGATCTCGGTGGCCGCCTGCGCGTGCTCGGCGCTGCGGAGGTCGAGCTCCGTCACGCGGTCGAGGACGCCGCGCAGCGAGCGACCGAGATCGAGATCGAGCTGACGCGGATCGAAGCGGACGCCGTCGATGCGCGCCGCCGGCGCGACCAGAGCGATGCCGATCCTGCCGAGGGCGACGACAGGGCCGAGCTCGTGGCGCGCGTAGAGCGGCTCGAGGCGCGGCGGATCCAGCTGGGTCAGGTGAACCCGCTCGCGAAGGAGGACTACGCGCTCGAGCAGGAGCGACTGGCGGAGCTCGAGAGCCAGCGCGCCGACCTCGAGGCGAGCCTGAAGGAGCTCGAGGAGCTTCGGGCCGATCTCGCTGCGACGGTCGAGCGCCGCTTCACGGCGACATTTGCCGCTGTGGCCGCGCATTTCGAGGAGGTCTCGGAGACGCTCTTCCCCGGAGGCGAGGGGCGGCTGAGAATCGTCGAGCCGGAGGACGACGACGGAGAGCTCGGGATCGAGGTCGAGCTCCGCCCGGCCGGGAAGAAGATCACGCGGCTCGGGATGCTTTCCGGCGGCGAGAAGGCGCTCGGCGCGATCTCGTTCCTCTTTGCGCTCTTCCTCGCGAAGCCGTGCCCGTTCTACCTCCTCGACGAGGTCGAGGCTGCGCTCGACGACGCCAACATCGGCCGCTTCGTCGAGCTGCTGCGCCGCTACTCGGATCGCGCCCAGTTCGTGGTGATCACACATCAGAAGCGGACGATGGAGGCTGCCGACATCCTCTACGGCGTCACGATGGGCGGCGACGGCGTCAGCCAGTTCGTCTCGCGCCTGCTGCCGCGCGAGGATGCGGCTGCGATGAGCGCCTGATGCGGCGCGTCGCTGTGCTTGGCTGCTCGGGTTCAGGTAA
>JBPCJB010000204.1:0-7386 GCA_051005735.1 Gaiellaceae bacterium
ACGGGATCCTGAAGCAGTGGTTCCGCGAGGACGAGGTCTTCCGGATCGACCACTACCTCGGCAAGGAGACAGTCCAGAACATGCTCGCGCTTCGCTTCGCGAACGGGATCTTCGAGCCGATCTGGAACCGGCAGTTCATCGACCATGTCCAGATCACGGTCGCCGAGTCGATCGGGGTCGAGGGGCGCGCCGGCTTCTACGAATCGGCGGGGGCGGTCCGCGACATCTTCCAGAACCACCTGCTCCAGCTGATCGCGCTGACCGCGATGGAGCCGCCGATCGACTTCACCGCCGACTCGGTCCGGAACGAGAAGGTGAAGGTGCTCCGCTCGCTGCACACTCCGGGTCCGAAGTCCGTCGTCCGCGGCCAGTACGGCCGCGGCTTCGTCGAGGGCGAGGAGGTGCCCGGCTACCGCGACGAGCCGGATATCGCGGCCGAGTCCACGACCGAGACCTTCGTAGCAGCCAAGCTCTACGTCGACAACTGGCGCTGGGCCGACACGCCGTTCTACGTCCGGGCGGGCAAGCGGCTGGCGCGGCGGGAGACGACGATCGCGATCCAGTTCCAGCGTGCGCCGCACCCGCCCTTCGCGGAGATCGCGGGCGACGGGCTGCGGCCGAACGTGCTCCTGATCCACGTCCAGCCGGACGAGGGCGTCTCGCTCGCGATCGGGGCGAAGGTGCCGGGCCAGGGCATGTCGATCCGCACGGTGCACATGGACTTCCTCTACGGCGGCGCCTTCCGCACCGGCCTTCCCGAGGCCTACGAGCGGCTGATCCTCGACGCGATGCTCGGCGACGCGACGCTCTTCACCCGCGCCGACGAGGTGGACGAGCAGTGGGAGCTCGTCGACTCGATCGTCGCCGCCTGGCGGCGCGACCGGCCCAACTTCCCGAACTACGAGGCCGGCACCTGGGGCCCGCGCAGCGCCGACGAGCTGATCCACCGCGACGGGCGGAGCTGGAGGCGGCATTGAGCGTTGTCGCCGACGTCGAGCGGCAACTCGGGGAGCTGCGAGAACGGGAGGCCGCGGACGGTGCTCCTGATCTACGGACGAGCGTGATGACCCACATTGCGTGGGCGCCGCCGAAGTGGGCCGACGCGGCGCGAAGGACGCTCGCCGGCCTGGACGAGCGCCACCCCTCGCGGACGATCCTCCTCTTTCCCGAGCCTCGGGCGAAGACCGGAATCGACGTGACGGTCTCGATGCGGTGCTTCGTGATGGCGGGCGTCACGCGAGAGGTTTGCTCGGAAGTGATCGAGCTCCGGCTCGGCGGGAAGCAGACGCAGGCGCCGGCCTCGATCGTGCAGCCGCTCCTGATCTCCGATCTGCCCACGTTCTGCCGGTGGCGCGGGGAGCCGCCGTGGCGCGAGCCGGAGCTCGAGCAGCTCGTCGGAGTCTGCGATCGGCTGGTGGTCGACTCGTCGGAGTGGACGGGGGTCCCGGACGCCTACGAGCAGCTTGCGCTGCTCTTCGATCGGGTCGCCGTCTCGGATATCGCCTGGGGCCGCGCGCGCGACTGGCGCGGGCGTCTCGCCGCGCTCTGGCCCGGGATCAAGAGGGCCGAGCGGCTATCGGTAACAGGGCCAAAGGCGGACGCACTCCTCCTCGCGGGCTGGTTGCGGTCGCGGTTGCGGCGAGAAGTGGCGCTGACGCGGCGCTCGGCGAAGGAGCTGACGCGGGTTGCTGTGGACGGTGTGGCCGTCGACGCTCCGCTCGGTGGGCCTCCGACCGCGAGCGACCTCCTCTCGGCCGAGCTCGACCTCTTCGGCCGCGACCCGATCTACGAAGCGGCGGTCAAGGCTGCCTGAGGCGACCGGGCGCTCGCAGGCTTGGGTGCGGCTGCGTAACGCCTGATCACGGCTCGATCTGACTTCTGAGACACATGTGGAGGTCGAGGGCTCTATCGACAGATAGATGTTGACTACATGTATAGTCGTCGCGTGAAGCGATCTCGCTCCGCTCGTCACCGACGGCTCGTGGACGGTTCCTGGACCGTCGATGCCCGCGTCGCCCGGCTCGCCGAGCCCGCGGTCCTGGTGATCCTGGCCGAACGGCCGACGCACGGCTACGAGCTGCTCGAGCGGCTGCCGGGGCTCCTCGGCGCGGAGAGCGTGGACGCCGGCAACCTCTACCGCCTTCTCCGAGCGCTCGAGGCCGACGGAATCGTCAGCTCCAGGTGGGATGCCGAGCTCCCGGGGCCAGCGAGACGCACCTACACGATCAGCGATGCGGGCCGACAGCTCTTGTCCGCTTGGGTCGAAGCGCTGGAAGCCACTCGCACGCGGATCGACGCGTTCCTCGACCAATCGGGAGGGAGGTGAACATGTGCCACGGACATAGCCACGGACGCGGAAGACGCGGCCACCGCTCGCTGCGTGCCCGCTACCCCAACCGCGACGAGCTGCTCGGCAAGCTCGAGGAGCATCAGAAGGATCTCGAGCAGGAGGTCGCGGACGTCGCGGATCTGATTCGACGGCTTCGCGACGAGAGTCGGGAGACCGCCGAGACCGCCGGCGTCTAGCAACGCCTCGTCGAGCCACACACGAACGATCGAGCGCTCAGCGCGTTCGGCCAGGTAACGGACTGTTACTTGGCCAGCGCGGCGAGCGCTTCGTCGTGCAGGAGGCCGTTCGAGGCGAGGGCGCTGCCGCCGTCCGCGCGATGCGCGCCGGTGAGGTCGGTCAGTCTGCCGCCGGCCTCCTCGACGATCAGCTTCGGCGCCGCGAGATCCCAGAGGTTCGCCTCCATCTCGACGCAGAGGTCGACCGCGCCCTCCGCCAGCAGCATGTACTGCCAGAAGTCGCCAAATCCGCGCGGCGCCCAGCTCCGCTCCGCGAGCGCGAGGAAGCGCTCGTCGATGCCGTGGAGGCTCGTGAACGTGAGCACGGCGTCCTCGATCCGCTCGATCGTCGAAACGCGCAGCGAGCGGCCGTCCGCGACCGCGCCCTGCCCGCGCACCGCCCACCAGCGCTTGCCGAGCGCGGGCGCCGAGACAACGGCGACGCGATCCTCGAGGGCGATCAGCGTCGCGAAGATCGGGATTCCGCGGACGTAGTTCTTCGTCGCGTCGATCGGGTCGACGATCCAGCGCTCGCCTTCGCCTGAGCCCCCGCTATCTGAGAGGCCGAGCTCCTCGCCGAGCACACGCTCGCCCGGCCGTTCGGCCGCGATGCGCTCGCGCAGCCGCTCCTCGACGGCCCGGTCGGCCTCCGAGACGGGTGTCAGGTCGGGCTTCGTCTCGACTCGTAGATCGCGCGCCCCGAAGCGGGCAAGCGTGATCTCGTCCGCGTCGTCTGCGAGGGAGAGCGCGAAGGCGAGCTCTGGCGTCACAGCGTCGCCTCGAGGAGCCGGCCCGCGGCGAGTACGAGCGCATCGGCCCCTGCGCGGCCCGCGAGCTGAACGGATGCCGGGAGACCGTCCTCAGCCGCGCGGCACGGGAGCGCCAGCGCCGGCCAGCCGAGCGCTGAGAACGGGAACGTGAAGCGAATCAGCGACTCGCGTACCTCGAGGTCGCCGATTCCGCCGGCGCCGAGCAGTGGGGCGACGATCGGCAGCGTCGGCGTCAGCACGACATCGAGGCCGTCGAGAGCCTCGCTCATCCGCCCTGCGTACTCCGCGCGCAGCCGCGTCCCTCGCTCCACCTCAGAGTCGCGCACGTCGAGGCAGCGCTCGACCTTGATCCGCACGTCCTCGCCGTAGCTCTCGGCGCTCTGGGCGAAGAGCTCGCGGTGGACGTCGGCAACTTCGCGCATGAACGGCGCGTAGACGGCCCGGTCGGGGAACGGGAGCTCGACTAGCCGGCGGCGCGCGAAGTGAGCGGCCGTCCCCTCGACGCGTGCGCGTACAAGCGGATCGGCGAACTCGGTC
The DNA here is from genome assembly GCA_051005735.1 of Gaiellaceae bacterium. Classification (GTDB taxonomy): domain Bacteria; phylum Actinomycetota; class Thermoleophilia; order Gaiellales; family Gaiellaceae; genus Gaiellasilicea. Next base: position 3,873 of record JBPCJB010000204.1, read on the forward strand.
CAGGCGACCGCGACGTCGAGTTCCTCCAGCGATTCGAGGGTCGCGGGCTCGAAGTCTGTAGCAAGGTGCTGGAGCAACTGCTCGCAGCCGGCAACGTCACGCGCCATCGGCCCGCCGGTATCGAAGCTTGCGGCGAGCGGCCAGCAACCCGCCAGCGAGACGAGCCCGTAGGTCGGCTTGAAGCCGACGACTCCGCAGCAGGCCGCCGGGATTCGGATCGACCCGGCCGAGTCGGTTCCGAGCGCGGCGTCCACGAGTCCGGCCGCGAGCGCGGCCGCCGAGCCGCCGCTCGAGCCCCCGGCGACTCGTCCCGGTGCGGCCGGATTGGGAACGGCGCCGAAGTGCGGGTTCTCCGACGTCGTGCCGTAGGCGAACTCGTGCAGGTTCGTCTTGCCGACGAGCGCGTAGCCGGCGGCCTCGAGCGCGGCGACTGCGGGCGCGGTCTTGCTGGGTACGTGGTCGACGAAGATCCCAGAGCCGTAGGTCGTCGCGAGCCCGGCTGTATCGAAGAGATCCTTGACGGCGAGCGGTATCCCGGTCCCAATCGTCTCAGGCCGAGCGAGGAAGATCCCGTCGCCGTTCACGTGGCGAGCGTACGCGAGACCCGCAACGGAGCCATGCGCCGCTCGGAGCGGCTATACGCTCACGCCATGGATCTCCTGCTGGTTCTGGGCGTCATAGCCGTTGCCCTGTTTCTCCTCGTCGTGCTCGGAATAGGGCGGATGGTGTGGCGCATCGTGCGCGACAACGAACAGCTGGAGCCGGGCGGCTCCTATAGCCGCCAGCTGTTCGGCCGAGACAAGCGGACACCGCGGAGGAGCAAGCCGAAATAGGCTGACGCCAACGCCTCCTAGTCGAGCGCGAGGTAGAGCAGCGCCACGCCGATAGTGCCGGCGAAGAGGAGCAGGAAGACGCCGAAGAGGAGCCAGCCGAGGACGAGGTTCTTGCGTTCCTGCTCGGGCGTCAGGTCCATCAGAGCACCACTGGGTTGACCGCCGCAGCGACGAAGAGCAGCGCCAGGTAGAGGAGCGAGTAGTGGAAGAGGAGCGCCGCGCGGCGGCGGCTCGGGTCGAGTCGAAGCCGCCACGCGAGCCAGAGGAAGAGCCCGCCGAGCACGATCGCTGCGGCGACGTACACAGGCCCGAACCAGAATCCGACCCCGAGCGTGAAGGCAACCAGCACCACCGAGTAGAGCACGATCTGTCGCGTCGTCTCGCGCTCGCCGCGGACGACCGGGAGCATCGGCACCTTCGCCGCGGCGTAGCTCTCCTTCAGTAGGAGCGCGAGCGCCCAGAAGTGCGGTGGCGTCCAGAGGAAGACGATCAGGAAGAGCCAGAGCGCGGGCAACGCGAGATTTCCGGTTGCAGCGGCATAACCGACGAGCGGCGGCACGGCCCCGGGGGCGCCGCCGCGCCCGACGTTCTGGGTGGTTGTCCGCTTCAGCCAGCGCGTGTAGACGAGCACGTAGAAGAGGTTGCCGACGAGGGCGAGTGCGGCGGCGAAGACGTTGACGACGCTCGAGAGGAGGACGAACGAGAGCGCCGAGAGGACGAGTCCGAACTCGAGCGCCCGCGCAGGCGGAACCCGGCCGGCGGCGACCGGCCGCTTCTCGGTCCGCTTCCCCATCAGCCGATCGATGTCGCGGTCGAGCAGATGATTCAGGGCGCTCGCCCCGCCGCACGCGAGCGCGAGCCCGGTCATCGCCGCGACGAAGAGCCCGAGCGGCGGCGCTCCCTCGGCGCCCACGAACATCCCTGCGGCGCCGGTCACGAGGAGGAGCGACATGATCCGCGGCTTCGTCAGCGTCACGTAATCCCGCCACGGTCCGGCTGACACCGCTGCCCCGCGGAAACACTGCACGGCCGAGACGAGTGCGGCGCCGACCCCCAGCGCGGCGAGTGCGACATGCAGTCCGGGCAGCGTCACCGCCGCTGCCGCTCCGAACAGGATCAGCGCTCCGAGGGCCGGGACGAGCAGCTGCCGGTGAACGACCCAGGCGGCGACTGCCACCGCGACGAGCGGCGGCGCCGCGAGCGCCGAGACGTACTCGTGTCCGAGCCCGAGCGTCCCCGAGACGACCGCGAGCAACGCTCCGGCGACCCCCAGAAGGGCGGCGAGCTGGAGCCAGGGACCCGGTCTAAAGTGGGGCCTAGAGCGCACCGCGCTCCTTCAGCCTCCGGCGCAGGTCGTACAGCGGCCGGGCGCTCGTCACGTAGGGCACCTTCTCGAAGTTCCAGGGCGGCGGCGGCGAGGTCGTGTACCACTCGAGCGTGTCCGCGAGCCACGGGTCGTTGCCCGCGCGCTTGCCGGTCTTCCGAGTCCTCAGAACGTTCGCCACGAAGAGCAGGATCCCAATCCCCATCACATAGGAGCCGATCGAGGAGATCAGGTTGTACTCCTGCAGCAGGCCGGTGTCCTCGTAGGTGTAGACGCGCCGCGGCATCCCGAGCAGACCGAGCAGGTGCTGGGGAAAGAAGGTCAGGTTGAAGCCGACGAACGTGAACCAGAAGCAGGCCTTGCCCAGCCGCTCGTCGAGGAGCCGCCCGAACATCTTCGGCCACCAGTAGAAGAGCGCGGCGAGGATCCCCAGGATCGAGCCGCCGAAGAGCACGTAATGGAGATGGGCGACGACGTAGTAGGTGTCGTGCACCTGCCAGTCGATCGGGAAGGCGGCGAGGAAGATCCCCGAGAGGCCGCCGATCGTGAAGACCGAGAGGAAGCCGAGCGCGAAGAGCATCGCCGTGTCGAAGTGGAGGTTCCCGCGCCAGAGCGTTGCCAGCCAGTTGAAGATCTTGATCGCTGTCGGCACCGCGATCACCATCGACGAGACCATGAAGAAGCCGTTCAGGAAGGCGGGCATCCCGACCGTGAACATGTGGTGCGCCCAGACGAGGAGCGAGAAGAAGCCGATCGCCACGGTCGAGAACGCGATCGCCTTGTAGCCGAAGATCGGCTTGCGTGCGAACACCGGGATCACCTCGGAGATGATCCCGAAGACGGGCAGGATCATGATGTATACCTCGGGGTGGCCGAAGAACCAGAAGGCGTGCTGATAGAGCACGGCGCTCCCGCCCTCGCTCGGGACGAAGAAGCTCGTTCCCGCCTGGCGGTCGAGCAGGAGCAGGGTCAGCCCTGCCGAGAGCGCCGGCAGGACGAGGATCAAGAGGCCCGCGTAGATGTCGATCGACCAGACGAAGAGCGGCAGCCGCGTCCAGCTCATCCCGGCCGTCCGCATGTTGTGGATCGTGACGACGAAGTTGATCGCGCCGGCGAGCGAGGCCACGGTGAGGATGTGGAGCGAGAGGATCCAGAGGTCCTGGCCCGACCCCTCCATGTAGACCGAGTTCGGCGGATAGCTCGTCCAACCGCCGCGCGCGGCGCCGTACTCGGCGAAGAACGAGAGCAGGAGGACGATCCCGCCGAAGAGGAAGAGCCAATACGAGAGCGCGTTCAGGCGCGGGAAGGCCATGTCGCGGGCGCCGATCATCAGCGGCACGAGGTAGTTGCCGAAGCC
>JBPCJB010000205.1:0-13020 GCA_051005735.1 Gaiellaceae bacterium
GCGTCGAATCTCTTCGGCGACGTGCTCACGGACATCGCCGCCGAGCTCCAGGGCGGGATGGGCGTCGCGGCGAGCGCGAGCCTCGCGCCCGGCTCGGACACGCCCGGGATCTTCGAGCCGGTGCACGGCTCGGCTCCCGACATCGCGGGCCAGGGAATCGCGAACCCGGTCGGCGCGATCTGGAGCGCCGCCCTGCTGCTCGAGCACCTCGGCGAAGCGGAGGGCGCCGCCCGGCTCATGGGCGCGCTCGAGGACGTCTGCCGCGAAGGAACGAGGACTCGCGACCTCGGCGGCACCGCCTCGACGTCCGAGGTCGGGGACGCGGTGAGCGCGCATGTCTGAATGGTGGCGGAGCGCCGTGCTCTACCAGATCTACGTCCGCAGCTTCGCCGACTCGGACGGCGACGGCGTGGGCGATTTGCGGGGGATCCGCGCGCGCCTGCCTTACCTGAGCGAGCTCGGCGTGGACGGGATCTGGCTGACGCCGTTCTATCCCTCGCCGGGCGCCGACCACGGGTACGACGTCTCGGACTACGTCGACGTCCACCCGCAGTTCGGGACGCTCGCCGACTTCGACGCGCTCGTCGCCGGCGCGCACGAGCTCGGGCTGCGCCTGATCGTGGACATCGTCCCGAACCACACCTCGAACGAGCACCGGTGGTTCCGGAACGCGATCGCCGATCCCGCCCACGCCGACCGCGCTCGCTACTTCTTCCGGCCCGGACGGGACGGCGGCCCCCCGAACGGGTGGACGTCCGCGTTCGGCGGCCCGGCCTGGACGCGCGACGAGCGAACGGGCGACTACTACCTTCACTTCTTCGCACCCGAGCAGCCGGATCTCGACTGGCACCAGCAATCGGTGCGGCGGGAGTTCGAGGACGTCCTCCGCTTCTGGCTCGACCGTGGGGTCGACGGCTTCCGGATCGACGTCGCGCACGCTCTCTTCAAGGCGCAGGACCTGCGCGAGATGCACGAGCCGGTTCCGCGCACCTGGGACGGCGACTGGCTGACCGCGCTCGACCAGCCCGAGCTGCACGATCTCTACCGCGGCTGGCGGCAGCTCGCCGACACCTACCCCGGCGAGCGGATGTTCGTCGGCGAGATCGTGCTCAGGAATCAGGAGACGATCGCCCGCTACGTCCGCCCCGACGAGCTTCAGCTCGCCTTCAACTTCGCGCTCCTCCACGAAACCTGGGACGCGACTGCGATCCGGGAGACCATCGACGCCACCCGGACGGCGCTCGGCGCGGTCGGCGCCCCGTCGACGTGGGTCTTCGAGAACCACGACGTGACACGGTTGCCGACGCGCTACGGCGGCGGCGCACAGGGCGTGCGGCGCGCCCGGGCGGCTGCGCTCCTGCTCCTCGCGCTCCCCGGGACCGCGTTCGTCTACGAGGGCCAGGAGCTCGGACTCGAGGAGGTCGACCTGCCCGACGAGCTGCGTCAGGACCCGATCTTCCTCCGCACCAAGGGCGAACGGGTCGGCCGCGACGGCTGTCGCGTCCCGATCCCCTGGGAGAACGGGCCGCCCGGGTTCGGCTTCACGAGCGGGACGCCCTGGCTGCCGATCCCGGAGGACTGGGCGGCCGTGACGGTTGCGGCCCAGGCCGCGGATCCCGCCTCGATGCTCGAGCTCTACCGGGCCGCGCTCGCGGCACGCCCAACGGAGGCGCCGTTCGCCTGGCGCGAGACCCCACCCGGAACGCTCGCCTTCACGCGGGGCGAGCTCCTCTGCCTCGTCAACGTCGACGCCGCGGAGATCCCGCTGCCCGCCGGCGAGCTCCTCCTCGCAAGCGACCCCGACCTCCGCGACGTCCTTCCCCCCGACACTGCCGTCTGGCTGACGATGAAAGGAGAACGATGCGAACATCGCTCGGAATCTGGGCGTTCGGCAACATGGCGACCCGCTTCAACCCGGCCGGCTACAAGCCAGAGCTCAGCGGCGCGTCGACCGCGGAGAAGGTCCGCACTGCCGTTGTCGGACTCGGGGAGCTGATCGACGACTACGAGTTCCACTACCCGCAGGAGCTCTCGCCGGCCAATCTCGACGAGGTGCGCGAGGCGCTCGACGGTCACGGGATCTACGCGCTCGCGAGCGGGCTCCACCTCGATCCGCGGTTCGCGAAGGGCGGCCTCTCCTCGCCGAACGACGCGATCCGCGCTGAGGCGCTCCGGCTCGGCTTCGAGGCGGCCGACCTGGCCGGCGAGCTCGGCGCGGCGCTGATCGTGTGGCCGGGGATCGAGGGCTACAACTATCCGTTCCAGACCCCGTACGCAGAGTCGTGGAGACGCTTCGTCGACGGGATCGGCCAGGTCGCCTCGCGCGCCGCCGAGCACGGTGTCACCGTCTTCCTCGAGCACAAGAACTCGGAGCCCGCGATGAAGATCCTGATGCGGAATATCGGAATGACGCTGCACGTGATCCACACCCTGAAGGCCGACGGGATCGACAACGTCAAGGTGAACATGGACTGGCAGCACCTGCTGATGAACGGCGAGAACCTGGCCGAGTACGCGGCGCTGCTCGCCACCGAGGGCTTGCTCGGCCACCAGCACGCGAACTCGGGCTGGGGCACCTTCGACGACGACAACATGGTCGGCGCAACCGCCTTCATGGAGACGCTCGAGCTCGCGGTCGAGCTGCGCCGCGCTCGCTACGGCGAGAACGGCGAGCGGCTCGGCTTCGACCTCTATCCCTACACCGAGGACGCCGTCGGTGCGGTGAAACGGAGCGTGCTCCAGTGGCGTTTCATCGACGGGATCGCCGCAAAGATCGACGACGCGGCCCTGCGGGAGGCGCAGTCGCGCAAGGACGCGGTCCGCGCCTACGAGCTCGTCTACGCGGCGCTCGGGGCGTGACTCGTCCGCCGCTGATGGAACACTTGTTCCTGTGTCAGAGAGCTTGGCTCGGATCGCCTTCGAAGCATCGACGAGGACACTCGACAAACAGGAACGAGTCCTCGACGAGCTGCGCGCTCGAACGGGAATCCTCCTCGGGGCGGCTTCGGTGGCGGCGTCGTTTCTTGGCCGCCCCGCCGCCGACGATGCGAACCACCTCATCCTCGCCGCCGCACTCTTTTCGTTCTCCGTCGCCATCGGCGGCTCCGTCTACGTCCTCGTGCCCCGCTCGTGGGTTCACGTTCTCCCTTGTCGGATCTGCAGTGTCCGAGCAGCTGTACGAGCTGCGGGGAGACATCGATGAGATTCACCGTCGGCTGGCCTACGACCTCGACCGCTTCTGGGAGAACGATCGGTCAACGCGGAGGCTGTTTGTGTGGTTCCGTGTTGCGACCGTCGGTCTCGCCGCACAAATCGTCCTCCTCCTCTTTGCTCTCAGCGGTAACCTGTTCTCATGACCGCGGCGACGAACTCGGGAACGACAGCACCAGCGCCTCCTCCCCCGACGCCGAACATCGGCCGACCCGAGACGCGCGGAGGCAACGGCAGCACGCACCGCTGAATCGCGAACGCCACGTGTCGTGACGCTCGTCGGCCTCGACGTCGGGACGAGCGGGCTGAAGGCGCTCGCCATCTCGCCGGACGGCGCGGTGCTGGCGCGCGCGGAGCGGCCGTACGCGCTCGCGAGCCCACATCCGGGCTGGGCGGAGCACGACCCGGAGGACTGGTACGTCGCGGCGCAGGGCGCGCTCGCCGAGCTCGACGCCGAAGGTGCCTCCCTCGGGCTCTCGGGGCAGATGCACGGCCTCGTCGTTCTCGACGAGGGCGAGCGCGTGCTCCGTCCCGCGATTCTCTGGAACGATCAGCGAACGGCGGCCGAGTGCGCGGAGATCGAGGAGCGCGTCGGGCTCGACCGCCTGATCGAGCTGACGGGAAACCGCGCGCTCACCGGTTTCACGGCGCCGAAGCTGCTCTGGCTGCGCCGTCACGAGCCCGAGACGTACGCGCGGATCCGCTACGTCCTGCTCCCGAAGGACTACGTGCGGCTGCGGCTCACCGGGGAGCGCGCGATCGACGTCGCCGATGCATCGGGGACGCTGCTGCTCGACGTCGCCAACCGGCGCTGGAGCGACGAGGTCCTGGAGGCGCTCGAGCTTCCACACGAGTGGTTGCCGCCGCTGCACGAGTCGACGGCGATCGGCGCCGCGGGCGATCAGGCCGCAGGCGCGCTCGGCGTCGGGATCGACGTTCCCGGGCCGCTCTCGATCGTGCTCGGCACCTCGGGCGTCGTCTTCGCCGCGCTCCCCGAGTACCGGCCGGAGCCCGAGGCGCGGCTGCACACCTTCTGCCACGCCGTTCCGGACACCTGGCATGCGATGGGCGTGATGCTCTCCGCGGCCGGCTCGCTCCATTGGCTGCGGCGCGCCCTCGGCTACCCGTCGTACGACGACCTGCTGGGCGAGGCCGCCGGCTGGGCGCCCGGAGCGGAGGGTCTGCTCTTCCAGCCGTACCTCCAGGGCGAGCGGACGCCGCACGCCGACCCCGACGCCCGCGGCGCCTTCACGGGCCTCTCCCTCCGCCACGACCGGGGCGCGCTCGTCCGCGCCTTGCTCGAGGGCATCGCCTACGGCCTGCGCGACTCGCTCGAGCTTCTGCGCGAGCTCGGTGTCGAGACCGAGGTCGGCCGCGTCTCGGGCGGCGGCGCCAGGAGCGAGCTCTGGCTCGAGATCCTCGCCTCCGTGCTCGGCCTCCCGCTCGAGCGCACGGTGGTGGCGGAGGGCGCGGCCTACGGGGCGGCCCTCCTCGGCGGCGTCAGAGACGGCGTCTACTCCGACGCGCACGAGGCGGTCGCGACGTGCGTCCGCGTCCGCGACCGGATCGAGCCCGACCCCGCCTGGCAGGCCGCCTACGACGACGGCTACCTCCGCTACCGGCAGCTCTACCCCACCCTGAGGAGCCTGAGATGAAGCAGTACCGCATACTGATCGCCGGCGAGCAGCTCGCCGCCGCATCCGGCGAGACCTTCGACGCCGTCAATCCGACGACCGGCGAGACGTGGGCGGCGCACGCGCTCGCTGGCGCCGAGGACGTCGACAGAGCCGTCCGCGCCGCGACGACGGCGTTCGAGAGCGAGACCTGGCGCGGTCTCTCGCCGACGCGCCGCGGCCGGCTGCTGCTGCGCTGGGCCGACCTGATCGCCGAGCGCGCCGAGGAGATCGCGAAGGTCGAGGTCGCCGACAACGGCAAGCTCTACAAGGAGATGCTCGCGCAGCTGCGCGTGATCCCGGATTGGCTCTACTACTTCGGCGGTCTCGCGGACAAGGTCGAAGGACGCGTGATCCCGCTCGACCGGACGAGCGTCCTCAACTACACGCTCCGCGAGCCGCTCGGGGCGATCGGGATCATCATCCCCTGGAACTCGCCCGTGCTGCTGACGATGTACTCGCTCGCACCCGCGCTCGCCGCCGGCAACACCGTCGTCGTGAAGCCGTCGGAGCACGCGAGCGCGAGCGTGCTCGAGACGCTCGCTCTCGCCGAGGAGGCCGGCTTCCCGCCGGGCGTGCTCAACGTCGTCACGGGGGAGAGCGAGGCCGGTGAGGCGCTCGTCGAGCATCCGGGCGTCGTCAAGATCTCCTTCACCGGCAGCGAGAAGACGGGGGCGCGGATCGCCTCGCGGGCGGGTGCGAGGCTCGCGCAGGTCACCCTCGAGCTCGGCGGCAAGAGTCCGAACATCGTCTTTCCCGACGCGGCGCTCGACGCCGCGGAGGCGGGCGTCCTCGCCGGGATCTTCGCCGCCGGCGGCCAGTCGTGCGTCGCCGGCTCGCGCGCGCTCCTGCACCACGAGATCTACGATGAGCTGCTCGAGCGCATCCGGCGCCGCGCCGGCGCCGTCGTGCTCGGAAACCCGATGGACGAGTCGACCCAGATGGGCCCGATCGCAAACAACCCCCAGCTCGCCCGAGTCGAGGAGATGGTCGAGGCCGCGCGCTCCGGCGGCGCCCGCGTCGTCGCCGGCGGTACCCGCCCAACCGTGGAGCAGTTCCCGCAGGGCCTCTGGTACGACCCGACGATCCTCGACGGGGTCGGCAACGAGACCCAGATCGCCCAGGACGAGGTCTTCGGACCGGTGCTGACGGTACTCCCGTTCGAGACGGAGGAGGAGGCGATCGCGATCGCGAACGACACGCGCTTCGGCCTCGCCTCGGGCGTCTGGACACGCGATCTCAAGCGCGCGCACCGCGTTTCCCGGGCGCTGAAGGCCGGCACGGTCTGGCTCAACACCTACCGCGCGATCACGTTCAACTCGCCGTTCGGCGGGGTCAAGGAGAGCGGCTTCGGCCGCGTCAACGGCGCCGAGGCGATCGAGGGCTATCTCCAGACGAAGAGCGTCTGGTGCGAGCTCTCGGACGAGGTCTCCGATCCCTTCGTGATGAAGGTGTGATTCGAGCTCGCGACGGCGAAGCGGCTCAGGTGCGCGACGCGTCCTCCAGGCGGACGATCCGCTGGAGCTTCAGCAGGAGCTGCGCCTGAAAGCGCGCGGTCGGCTGCCGGAGATCCAGGCCGAGCTTCTCCTCGATGCGCTTGAGCCGGTGCTCGACCGTCGTGTGATGGAGAAAGACGCGTGCCGCGGTGCGCCGCAGCGTTCCTTCTTCGAGATAAGCCTCGAGGACGTCGATGTCCGAGGGGCTGCCGCGGTGGGCGAGCGAGTCGTTCAGAGCATGGAACAGCTTGGAGTCGAGCACTTCCGTCGTCGGAATCTGGGCGAGGAGGTGCAGGACGCCGAGGTCCTTGAAGAACACCGCTTGCGAGTCACCCTGATTGACGAGGCTCCCGAGGGCGAGACACTCCTTCGCCTGCTCCCACGACCGCGCGAGCTCGCCGAGGCCGGCGTTATCACCCACGCCGACGCGGACGTCGAAGCCCGTCGCTGCCTCACCGATCGCAGCCAGCGACGTCGGCGTGGCGGCACTCGCCGAGGCGACGAGCCCCGCCGTGCGGCCGATCACTCCGGCGCGCGCCACGGCGCCTCTCCGCGTCAGGGCCCGCTCGGCGATCGCGCCGAGCGCCTCGAGGCTGACCGCGTTCGGAGGCGACTGCTCGACTGCGATCGCCACGTAGGCGCCGTCGAGGGCGAGCTTGGCGGCCCGGGCCGTCCGGGCGCGCTCTTCCTCGGGCAGGTCGCCGGTCAGGAGCTTCTCGACGACGGCGGTGGCTTGGACCTCGGCCGAGACCCGGTTACGCGTGGCGACCGCCCTCGCCCCGATCGCCGTCGCGAGACGCTCCGTGACGAGGTAGTCGAGTGGACGCCAACGGGTTCGCGTGGCGCCGAGAGTCCAAGTGACCCCGACCCGTCCCGCCCCGACCTCGATCGGAACGGCGAGCGCAGAGCCCTTGTTCAGCGCGACGCGGGCAGCGTCGCGACTGCGCTGGCGCATCCCGAAGAGCACGCTCGTGATCTCCCGGCCGAAGAGCTCTTCCGCGTCGACGAGCGAGCCGCGAGCAACGCCGATGTGAAGGCCGCTCCATTCGTCACGGACTCCGGTCGGGCGCCGCGTGATGTCGGCGGCGAGACGGACGAGAGCTTCCGCCGAGGCACTCGCCGCGACCGCGGAGTCGAACCGATCGATGACGTCGAACCACCTGGCCGCATCGGGGTCGAGGCTCTGGCGCAGTACCTGTTGCAAGAGACGATCATCGTATCCCGGCTGCGTCGGAGTGCGACAGCCGAATTTCCGGCGGGTGTAGGAATACAGCCGCCCGCGCCGGCGGTACGTTCTGGCCAAGCCGGTCAGCTGCCAGAGCCTGTCGGATGGAGGTCTCGATGAGCACCGTCGCTGGACGCCAGGATTTCGACCCGCACGATCCCGAGTACGCCCTGAACCCCTGGGAGCACTTCAAGCGGCTGCGGGCGGAGTGTCCGGTCTCCCACTCGGACCGCTACGACGGCGGCTTCTGGATCCTCTCGAAGTACGAGGACGTGAAGGCGGTCTCCCTGGATCCGGAGCGCTTCTCGTCCGACGGCGATCTGATGGTTCCCTCGACGCACATGGGCTGGAAGCTCCTGCCCATCCAGTGCGACCCTCCGCTGACGGCGGAGTACCGGCGCGTGATCAACCACGTCTTCCACGTTCGCGCCGTCCGGGAGCTCGAGCCGATCGTCCGCCGCTGGACGGTGGAGGCAATCGACGCGTTCAGCGGGCGTGGAACGTGCGATCTCGTGCCGGAGCTCGCGTTTCCGGTGCCGGCGAAGGTGACGACCCACCTGATGGGCTGGTCTGTCGACGAGTGGGAGACCGTCCTCCATGCGATCAAAGACTTCACGACGCGTGCGCCGGACTCGCTCGAGCGCGCCGAAGCGTTCGGCGGGGTCGAGAGCCTCCGCGCGCGCGTGATCGAGAACGTCGAGCTGCGCCGGCACGAGCGGGGCGACGACCTCGCCTCGCATCTGCTCGCGGCGGAAGTCGAGGGACGGCCGCTCACCCGCGACGAGATGGTCGGCCTGATGATGATGGTCATCTTCGGCGGCGTCGATACGACTGTGGCCTCGATCGGCAACATGCTCCACTACTTGGATCTAGACCGTGAGCTGCGGTCGAAGCTGATCGCCGATCCCACGTTGATTCCCGCAGCTGTCGAGGAGCTGCTCCGGTACGAGCCGCCGATCCAGGGCTTCGCCCGGATTCCGACCCGGCCATGCGTCCTCGGCGGCGAGGAGATCCCGGCCGGGGAGAAGGTCTTGATGCTGTTCGGCTCGGCGAACCACGACGAGGACGTCTTCGAGAGCCCCGGCGAGGTGCGCATCGACCGACCCTCCAACCCGCACCTCACCTTCGGCGTCGGCGTCCACCGCTGCCAGGGCGCCACGCTCGCTCGGATGGAGCTCCGCGTCGTGCTCGAGGAGGTGCTTCGCCGCATTCCGGACTACCGGGTCCGCCACGACGAGGTCGTGCACACGCACACCGCCGGGACGATCTTCGAGCGCCTGTCGCTGCCCGCGACCTTCGCGCCGCAGCCGCCGCTCGACTCCGCGGCGTGAGAGCCGTCCTCATGCGCGCCGTCCGCGCGCCGCTCGAGGTGGTCGAGGTTCGCGATCCCGATGCCGACGAGGGCTCGGCGGTCGTCCGAGTCGGCGCCTGCGGGCTCTGCCGCAGCGACTGGCACTTGTGGCAGGGCGACTGGTCGTGGGAGCACATCGGGCTCGAGCTGCCCCGCATCCTCGGCCACGAGGCGAGCGGCGTCATCGAGTCGGTCGGGCGCGGCGTCACGGCGGTCGAACCCGGCCAACGCGTCTGCATCCCGTTCCACGAGGCCTGCGGCCGGTGCGCCGACTGCCTCGCCGGCTGGAGCCACATCTGTCCGAACGCCGACTACATCGGCAGCACGCACGACGGCGCCTTCGCGGAGCTCGTCCGGGTGCCGAACGCCGACGTCAACTGCATCCCGCTGCCCGGCGAGATCGGCGAGGTCGAGGCGGCCGCGATGGGCTGCCGCTACATGACCGCGTATCACGCGGCCGTGCACCGGGGCCGGGCGCGGGCGGGCGAGTGGGCCGTCGTCTATGGCTGCGGCGGACTCGGGCTCTCGCTCGTGCAGATCCTCAAGGCGCTCGCGTTGCGCGTCGTCGCGGTCGATCTCGACGAGTCCCACCTCGCGCTGGCGCGGCAACTCGGCGCCGACGTCGCGGTCGACGCCTCCGCGAACGATCCGGTCGAGGCGACGGAGACGGCAACCGGCGGCGGCGCTCACCTCTCCTTCGACGCGCTCGGCTCGGCGGCGACGAGCCGGCAGGGGCTGCTCTCGCTGCGCCCCCGTGGGCGACACGTGCAGGTCGGGCTGACGAGCTCGGACGACCGCGGCCAGGCGTCCTGGCCGATCGACCGGATCACGTTCAAGGAGCTCGAGGTGCTCGGGAGCATCGGCAACCCGCTCCCGGCGTACAGAGAGCTGCTGGCGCTCGTGGCGTCCGGCACATTCCGCCCGAGCGAGCTGATCCGGAAGACCCTTCGCCTAGAGGATGTCCCGGCGGAGCTCGAGGCGATGACCGCGTACGGCGTCGCCGGCTTCTCCGTGGTTACGAAGTTCGACGCGTAGCGCTCCGACGAGCGCAGGAGCAGCCCTACCCAAGACCCTACGCGCGGAGGCTTGAACCGCGATTGGCTCGGCATAGGCTTGCCTCATGCCGACTCTGACGCCGAACGATCTCGCAGCCGCGGTCGCGGAGCCGGACTACTCGTGCCTGATCCGCGTCGGCGACGAGGCGGCGCTCGCGACGGATGTGTACCTACCGGCCCGCGCGGCGGTACGGGTCTCGTTTCCGACCTTGCTCGTCCGCACGCCGTACGGCCGGCGTGGCGGGATCGACCGCGTCGCGGAGCTCGCGCGCTACTTCCGAGAGGTCGGGATCGCGCTCGTCGTCCAGGACGTCAGGGGCCGGTACGACTCCGAGGGCGCGCTCGCGCCGTTCCGTCACGAGCAGGCTGACGGACGGGCGACGCTGGACTGGATCGGCGAGCAGCCGTGGTCCGACGGCGCCGTCTTCCCCTTCGGCGACTCCTACGCCGGCTTCACCGCCTGGGCCGCCGCTGCGTCGGGTCACCCCTCGATCAGAGGCGCCATCGTGCGCGTGACGACGCCGGAGATCGGACGGCACTGGATGTACCGCCAGGGCATGTTCCGGCTCCAGATGAACGCCCAGTGGGCGGCCTTCGCCTGGGGTGGGCGCGAGGCGATCGACGTCCAGCCCGACTGGAGCACGCGGCCGCTTGGATCGATCGACTTCGGCGGCGCCGACATGTCCAGGCTGTCGGAGTGGCTGGCCGCGGGCTCCGACGAGCGCCTGTGGCAAGGACTCGTGGGCGACACCGCGAGCAGGTGGGCCGGCCTGAGCGTCCCCGTCCTCCACTGGGGCGGCTGGTGGGATCTGATGGCGCGCGGCCAGCTCGAGGCCTGGCAGCGCCTAGTCGCGAGCGGCGTGCCCGGCCAGCGGCTCTTGATGGGCGCCACCGATCACAGCTTCAACGGCTTCCCGCCGCACGGCGCGGCACCCCCCTCCATCGAGCGCCAGCTCGACGAGGTGGCAGCGTTCGTCGCCGACACGTCGAACGGCGCCGCCGGCCTCGCCTCCACCGTGAGGTGGGAGCTCACGCACGACGACTGGCACGCGGGCGATTCCTGGCCGCCAGCCTCCGCGCGGCCCGAGCGGCTCTTCCTGGCCGACCCCGCCAGCGCCCTCTTCGGGCCGGAAGGCGGAGCACTCAGCGCGCGGCCCGAGCGAATGGCCGGCACCGTCACCTGGGCGCACGATCCAGCCGACCTCGTCCCGAGCCTCGAGACGTTCGTCTGGGGCACCCTCGCCAACAACTATCCCGACGAGCGCGACGTCCAAGTACGCGACGATGTCGTCACGTTCTCCGGAGCGCCCGTGGACGAGCCGCTCGACATCGCCGGCACGCTCACGCTCCACCTGCGCCTGGAGGCGTCGGCCGAGAGCGCTCAGGTCGCAGCGACGCTCTCGGACGTGCGGCCCGACGGCGCCGCCTGGCGGATCGCCGAGGGAGCGAGCGTGCTCGAGCAGGCAGACGGCCCCGCCGGTGTCCAGATCGACCTGGGCCCACTCGCCTATCGGGTGAAGCCCGGCCATCGACTCCGGCTCGCGCTTGCCGCGAGCTCATTCCCGCGCTACCTGTGGGCCGGTCGCGACCTCCTCGCCGGCTGGCGCGGCGACGCCGGCAAGGAGCACGAGCTCTCCCTGCGGGTCGGCGTCGACTCCTACCTCGAGCTTCCCCTCTGCCGGTGACGAGGCCGGCGTCCATGTCCCTACTCGGAAAGGAACGGAGAGCATGACCCGAAAGAAGATCGGAGCGGGCGCCACATCGGCGCTGGCGCTGCTCGCGGCGTTCGTTCTCTCGATCGCCCCAGGCGCGGGCGCGAAGGCCCGTGTCGTGCAGCAACAGGCGTGTCTGATCGTCGGCGGCGACGGCGTCACCGACCGCGGCTTCAACCAGTCGGCTTGGGAAGGCGCGAAGGCCGGCGCGAAGGCGGTCGGCTGGAGGGCGAAGTACGTCTTCGCCGCGCAGGGGAGCGACGCCGTGCCGACGATCGCGGCGTTCACGAGGGAATCCTGCGGGATCATCGTTCCCGTCAGCTTCCTCTACACCGACCAGACGAAAGAGGCTGCAGCGCAGTATCCGAGCGAGAAGTTCGCGATCGTCGACGTCTCCTACCAGCCGAAGCTCAGGAACGTCCGCGGTCTCGTCTTCAGCTCGGCGCAGTCGTCCTTCCTCGCGGGCTATCTCGCGGCCGGGATGACGAAGACCGGCATCGTCGGTACCTACGGCGGGATCAAGATCCCGCCGGTGACGTTGTTCATGGACGGCTACGCGAAGGGGATCGCGCACTACAACCGTGTGAACCGCAAGAACGTGCGCCTCCTCGGCTGGGACCTGAAGAAGCAGGACGGCACGTTCGTCGGCAACTTCACCGATACGGCTAAGGGCAAGCAGATCGCCCAGGCGCTGATGCAGCAACGGGCCGACGTGATCTTCGGGTTGGGCGGGCTTCCCGACTTTGGCGCCGCCCAGGCCATCCAGAGTCAGGGCCGCGGCAGGGTCTCGATGATCTGGCCGAACACCGACGGCTGCGTCGCCGTGCCGAAGCACTGCGACATCTTCCTGACGAGCGTCCTGAAGGGCGTCCACGTCGTCGTCGCGCAGGCGGTCAGGGACGCGGCGCGCGGCAGGTTCAGCGGCGGCACGTATCTCGGCACGCTCAAGAACCGCGGCGTCGGGATCGCCCCGTACCACCGGTTCGCCTCGAAGGTGCCGGCAAACCTGAAGCGGGAGGTCCAGAGGATCAGCACGCAGATCTCGACGGGGAAGCTGAAGGTCACCTCTGCGTCAACTCCGAGGTGACGACGAGGCGTTCCCGGTGAGGAAGCCAACGCGTTGAAGGTCGAGCTCCAAGGAGTCACCAAGCGGTTCGGCAAGCTCGTGGCCAATGCCGGCGTCGATCTCACGATCGAGGAGAGCGAGATCCACTGCCTCCTCGGCGAGAACGGCGCCGGCAAGTCCACGCTGATGAACCTGCTGTACGGCTCGCTGCGCCTCGACGGCGGCCGCATCT
>JBPCJB010000206.1:0-5517 GCA_051005735.1 Gaiellaceae bacterium
GAGAGCAGGTCGGCCACGGGACCGCGCCCGGGGACGACGAGCGTCGGATCCAGCTCGTGGAGCGGCTCGAGGGCGAAGCGGCGTTCGTGTAGGCGAGGATGTGGCACAGCCAGGCCGGGCTCATCGAGTCTGGCTTCGCCGTATAGGAGTAGGTCGAGATCGATCGAGCGCGGCCCGAAGCGCGGCCCCGTGCGACTGCGGCCGAGCGCGCGCTCGACGTCGAGCAACGCGTCGAGCAGCTCCCGCGGCGAGAGCTCGGTCTCGAGCCGCGCCGCGCCGTTCAGGAAGCGGGGCTGGTCGAGGTAGCCGACCGGGTCGGTCTCGCGCAGCGAGGAAACCGCCGGGATGCAGATCGATTCGCGCTTGGCGATCAACACGAGCGCGCGCTCGATCGTGTCCCTCGAGTCGCCCTGATTCGAGCCGACCCCGATGTACGCCGTGATTCTCAAGGTTCTCTCATTGTCTCCGGCTACGGTGTCGGCGTGAAGGTGCTCGCGCTCGCCGCTGCCCTCCTCGCCTGCGCGAGCGCGGTCCCCTCGGGCGTCTCGGCGGTCACGTTCGCAGCCGCGGTGCCGAGCGGCAGAGCGCTGGCCCAACTCGCCGCGTCCGAGGACGCGCTCGTCGCGCTAACCGGCGACGAGAGGGCGACGCGTCTCGTCCGCGCTCGCGGCGGCCGCTTGCTCTCGCCCCGGCTCCGACTCTGGCAGCTCGACGGCGCCGTCGCGGCGCGCCTCGTCCCCCAGCTCGAGCGCCTGGGCGCGCTCCGCTACGCCGAGCCCTCACGACGCCGGGACTCGCTCGTGCGCTTCACCGATCCACTCTCGACCCCCGATCTGAGCTATCACCTGCGGACGATCGGCGCCGATCGGGCGGAGCCGCCGGGCCGGGGCTTCCCGATCACGATCCTGGATAGCGGGATCGACCTTGGCCATCCGGACTTCGCCGCGCGGCCGGACGTCGTGGTCTTGAACCCGCAGCGCGTGAGCGGCCCCGACGGAGACGACTACCACGGCACGGAGGTCGCCTCGATGGCTGCGGCGGCGGTGAACGGCGTCGGCGGCGAGGGCGTCTATCCGCAGGCGGTGGTGCGAAGCTACGACGTGCGGGACGAGCTGGACGACGACGCCGTCATCCGCGGGATCGAGGCGGCACTCGCCGCCGGGCCGAGCGTGATCAATCTCAGCCTCGGCGGCGTCGACCCGTCGCGCTCGCTCTACGAGGCGACGCTGCTCGCGCTCGCGGCCGGATCGCTCGTGGTCGCGGCGTCCGGCAACGAGCTCGGCGCGGGCAATCCGACGCTCTACCCGGCGGCGTTTCCACATGTCCTCACGGTCGGCGCGTCGAATCGGCAGAGCCTGCCGACCGACTTCTCCTCGTCCGGGCCGACGATCGACCTGATCGCACCGGGCGAGGAGCTTCCATTCCAGAATCCACGAGATCCGAGCAACCACTATCTGGTCGCGGGCACGAGCTTCTCGGCGCCGCTCGTCTCGGCGGCCGCCGCGTGGGTGCGCACGGCTCGAGGCGCGATGACAGTCGGCCAGCTCGGCGATCTCCTTCGCTTCAGCGCGCGGGACATCGGTGAGCCGGGCTTCGACGATCGGACCGGCCACGGGATGCTCGACATCCCGGCGGCGCTCACCGCGCCGCTACCGCCGAAGGACGTACAGGAGCCGAACGACGACGTCTCGCAGGTCGTCGCCGGCGGCCTCTTCGCCAGAGCGAAGCCGCTCGTCTCGGCTCGGTTCGACGCGCTCCTCGATGAGACGGAGGATCCACGAGACGTCTATCGAGTCTCGGTTCCTGCCGGTCGGAGGCTGACGGTGAGAGTGTCGTCCGACGATGACGTCCGGGTCGCGCTCTTCGCTGCGAGCGCCAGAACGGTCGTCGGAGCCCGCAGCCGGCTGGCCGTGGTCGACCGACCCGGCAAGGGATCGGAGACCGTGACCTCGACGAACCGAACAGCACGTTCGATCGTGCTCTTCCTCGCCATCTCGCCGGGAAGAGCTCGGACGATCGCGAACCCGAGCTACCGCGTCGAGCTCAGGCTCGCACCCGCACCGCGCTGACCGCGGCGAACTCGACGGGGGCCTCGAGCACGACCTCCGGCTTCCGCACGCGCACCTCGACCTCCTCGGCCGGAAACCGCTCGAGCAGAGCCTCAGCGAGCGCGGTCGCGAGCGCCTCCAGCAACCGGTAGGCGTTCCCGTCGGAGATCTCGCGGACGCAGGCGACGACCTCGCGGTAGTCGACAGCGTCCTCGATCCGATCCGAGGATCCGGCCTCGCCGACCTCGAGCTCGACGTCGAAGAGGAAGCGCTGACCCTGGCGGCGCTCGTCCTCGAGGACGCCGTGGAAGCCGTGCAGCTCGATCCCGCGAAGCTCGACCTTCATGCCGAGACCGCCGCGGCCGCCGCCAGCGCCTCGACGTGCTCGCGGACGTCGTGGACGCGAAAGATCGAGGCGCCGCGCTCGAAGGCGGCAATCGCCGCACCGACCGACGCAGCCGCCGTCCCACTCCGCGCCTCGGCGTCGCCCAGAACCGTTCCGAGCACGCTCTTGCGCGAGAACCCGACGAGGACGGGCCTCCCCAGCGCGAGCAGGACATCGAGGCGCCGGACGAGCTCAAGATTGTGGGCGACCGTCTTCCCGAAGCCGATTCCGGGATCTAGGCAGATCCGCTCCTCGTCGATCCCGGCCTCCACGGCCACTTCCAGCCGCTCCTCGAGAAAGCGAGCGACCTCGACGGCGACGTCGTCGTAGCGCGGATCGAGCTGCATCGTCCGCGGCTCGCCCCGCATGTGCATCAAGCAGAGATAGGCGTCGGAGTTGGCGACGACGCGGGCCAGCTCCGGGTCGCCGCGCAGAGCGGTCACATCGTTCACGAGCTCGGCCCCGAGCCCGAGCGCCCGCCGCGCGACCCCGGCCTTGGAGGTGTCGATCGAGAACGGCACCTCGCCGGCGAACCGCTCGAGAACGGGGACGACGCGGCGCAGCTCCTCGTCGAGCGGGACGGGCGCCGCGCCGGGACGGGTCGACTCGCCGCCGACGTCCACGAGCGCGGCGCCTGCCGCGACCATCGCCCGCGCATCGGCGGCCGCCGCGTCCGGGTCGAGGTGCCGACCGCCGTCGGAGAAGCTGTCGGGCGTCGCGTTGACGATTCCCATCACCGCAGGTCGCCGCAAACGTTCCTCGACGGACGGACGTCTCAGCATGGGATGGACAGTAGCTCCCCACCGCCTGGGGTCCGCCCGGATCGCGCCAGGGCGCGCGGCACCCTGCTCACCGTTCTCAGCGTCGTCGCGGCGCTTGCGATCGTCGCGGTCGCAGCACGCGGCGAGACGCCGATCGGCCAGGCCGGAGCACGACGGCCGGGGGACGGCCTGCTGGACGTCGTATTCAGCCTCTTCCTCCTGCTGATGGGCTTCGGCGTCGTGCTCTTCTTCTCCCTGATCCTCCTCGGCAGGGACGCGATCGCACACGAATCTCTTGTCAAGCGCAAGCAGCGCCGCTTTGTCGGCCTCCTCGTGCTGGGCGCGTTCCTGCTCGCGCTCCTCCTCCTCGTACGCTTCCGCGCCGACAACCCCCAAGGGCTCCGCATCCCCATGCTCGAGCCGCCCGACTCGGACTCGACCGGCGCGACCGCGGACGATTCCCGGTACACACCCGAGTTCGCCTGGATCCCCGCGCTGGTCGTGAGCGCGCTCGTCGTGGGAGGGCTTGCCGCCGCCTGGTGGTCGGCAAAGGCGCGCAAGCGGGCGCGTGGACGCGAAGAGCTCACGCTCGCGGAGGCGCTCTCCGACGTGCTCGCGGAGACGCTCGACGATCTGCGCGCCGAGCGAGATCCCCGCCGGGCAGTGATCGCGGCGTACGCGCGGCTGGAGCGCGCGGTCGCGGCACACGGGTTGCCGCGGCGGCCCGCAGAGGCGCCGCTGGAGTATCTCGCCCGGATGCTCGGCGAGCTGTCCGTCAGCCGGCCTGCGGTGCGACGCCTCACGCTTCTCTTCGAACGGGCAAAGTTCTCTCAGCATGAGGTCGGCGTCGAAATGAAGGAGCAGGCGATCGCGGCGCTCCAGCAGGTGCAGGAGGAGTTGCGGGCGGCAGAGCTCGCAGCCCGGATCGAGCGTGCCGCCGCCCTCGAGATCGCCCGCACGCGGGCGAGCCGGTCTGTCGGGTGATCCGGCGGATCCGCAGCCTGGCGTCACTCCCGCTGTTCGCGACGTGCGCGCTCGTCGCCGTCGCGCTCCTCGTTCCGGGCCGCACGGAGCTTGCGGTCCACGTCTACCTCCTCGTGCTCGCCTCGCTCGCATCGGGCTTCCTCATCGGGGTGCTGCGCCGGGCGCATCCGGCCGCTGCCGCTTCCCCGTTCGACCTCGGCCTCCGCAGCCGGGCCCGCGACGACCGAAGCCTGCCGGAGCTCGCCCGGCTCGAGCGGGAGGTGACGCTCGCGACGACCACCGCGTTCGACGTGCACTTTCGGCTGCGACCGGTGCTCCGACGAATGTCGACGCGAATGCTGGCATCGCGGCGCGGTGTCGACCTCGAGCGGAGCCCCGCGCTCGCCCGGACGCTGCTCGGCGAGGAGCTGTGGGAGCTCGTGCGGCCAGAGCGAGAGCCGCCGCAGAACCGCACCGCGCCCGGACTCGAGCTGAGCTCGGTGCGCCGGATGGTCGACGCGCTGGAGGCCCTCTAAGTGCTCCCCGCCGCAAGTACAGCCACGCTCAGCACGGCGCGAACGCTTCGCACGCCGTCGTCCTCAGTCGGGCCAATACTCTCGAATATTGGCCCTCCCTGCGTCCTAGGCCTGCTCGGTTCTCGCCGCGCGGATCACGACCGTACTTCCGGCGGGAAACACCAAGTGGCGCTCCACTCGTGATCGCGCTCTCGCAGGTGCAGAAGACCTCGGCGCGGATCCTCGACGAGGTCGAGCGCGCGGTGATCGGCAAGCGGGATGCGCTCGAGCTCGTCCTCATGGGCCTCCTCGCCGACGGCCACGTGCTCCTCGAGGACTACCCCGGCCTCGCCAAGACGCTGGCCGCGCGTTCGTTCGCGCAGGTCACGAGCATCGGCTTCTCGCGGATCCAGTTCACGCCCGACCTGATGCCGGCCGACGTGACGGGGTCGTCGATCTGGAACCAGCGCGACGGCGACTTCGACTTCCGGCCGGGGCCGATCTTCACCAACCTCCTCCTCGCCGACGAGATCAATCGCGCCCCGCCAAAGACGCAGGCGGCGCTGCTCGAGTCGATGCAGGAGCGGCAGGTGACGATCGAGGGCACGACCCATCCACTTGCGCGGCCGTTCCTCGTCCTCGCCACCCAGAACCCGATCGAGTACGAGGGCACCTATCCGCTGCCCGAGGCGCAGTTGGACCGTTTCCTGCTCCGGGTACGGCTCGGCTATGCCGAGCGCCAGCAGGAGTGGGAGGTGCTGCGCCGCCGCCTCGACCGCGGCGTCGACGAGCTGTCGGTGGCCGCGGTCCTCGACCGCGACGGCCTGCTCGCCCTGCAGGACTCC
>JBPCJB010000207.1:0-3426 GCA_051005735.1 Gaiellaceae bacterium
GGACAGACATCCTCCCAGTCGGATTCCAAGTCCCGGCCTAGCCGCAACCCAAGATGCCGCGCCAAAACTCCGAGGCGGAGCCTCATGGCCGACCCCTAGAGGTCGCAATTTCGCCAAACCCTCCTAGCCCGCTTCGCGGCTCGGCTCCGAGAAGGGCGTCGCCGCCTCCCCGCGCTGGGCGAGCTCCTCGATCTTCCCGTGCGCGGCGTCGAGCCGGGCGAGGCAGAGGCGGAGCAGTTCCTCGCCACGCTCCCAGAGCGCGATCGCCTCGTCGAGGCTCGGCTGCCCCCGCTCGAGCCGCTCGACGATTCCCTCGAGCTCCTTCTGCGCCGCCTCGAACGTCAACTCCGTCACGGGCGCAGATCCTCGACGACAGCGCCGAAGCCGCCGGTCGCGAGCTCGATCTCCACGCGCTCGCCGGGGGTGACGCTCTCGGTCGAGCGCAGGATCTCCTCGCGCGCGCGGACGATCGCGTGGCCGCGCTCGAGCGTCGCCCTCGGCGAGAGCGCTCCCAGCCGCGCGCCGGTGCGCGCCAGCCCGGCCCGCCTCCGCTCGACGAGGAGCGCGGGCTCGCGCCGGAGCCGGTCGCGGAGGAGGACGAGGCGATCGGCGTCGCGCTCGAGCGCTCGCCTCGCCCCTCGCTCCAGGCTGTCGTGGGCGCGCCGGAGCACGTCGCGGTCGCGCTCGAGGGCTCGCCTGACGCAGCGCTCGAGCGAGCTCCGCGCTCGGGTGAGCTCTCCCCGGAGCTCGGCGAGATCGGGCACGACGAGCTTTCCCGCAGCAGTCGGAGTCGAGGCGCGGACGTCGGCCGCGAGGTCGCAGAGCGGGGTGTCCTGCTCGTGTCCGACCGCGGAGACGACAGGGACCGGACACATCGCGACGGCGCGGACGACGCGCTCGTCGCTGAACGGCAGGAGGTCGTCGAAGCTGCCGCCGCCGCGGGCGAGCACGACGACGTCGATCTCTTCCTCGCGTGCGACCGATTCCAAGGCGGCCACGATCCCCGCCGCCGCGCGCGGCCCCTGCACGAGTGTCTCCGCGACGAGGATCCGAGCAGCCGGGAAGCGGGCTGTGATCGTGGTCAGCACGTCGCGCTTCGCGGCCGCGTCGTTGCCGGTCACGAGCCCGATCCGGCGCGGGAACCGGGGAAGAGCCCGCTTGCGCGCGTCGTCGAAGAGCCCGTCGGAGGCCAGCGCCGCCTTCAGCCGCTCGATCGCTGCGAGATGAGCCCCGAGCCCGAAGCGCTCGATCGTCAGGACGCGAAGCCGAAGCTCGCCCTTCGCCGCATAGAGCTCCGGGCGCCCGTAGACGTGCACGCGCTCTCCGTCCTTCAGCCCGAGCTGGAGCGCATCAAAGGCGCGCCGCGGCAGCGAGGCCGGGACGCACGCGCCGTCGGCCGGATCCTTGAGCGTGAGAAAGACGCTCGCCCAGCGGTCGTGACGGCGGAGCTCGGTCACCTCGCCTTCGATCCAGAGCGTCGGCAACCGAGCGAGCCAGTCGGCGACACCGCGGTTGAAGCCGGCGACGCTGTAGACCTTGCGGTCGCCGTAGAGGAGTGGCTCGACCTTCACGCGCCCAGCCTAGAGGCTGAGGCTTGGTTCTTAGAGGAGGATCTCCGCGGCCGTGCGCGGGTCGCAGCCCTTGCCGACGAGATCGACTGCTTCGTGCAGGTCGGCGTCGAGAGCGGCGGCGAGCTTCTCGGCGAGGGGAAGAGGATAACCCGCCTCGATCAGGACGTGCAGACGCCAGGACTCCACCTTGGCCCGCTCGCTCCCTCTATCGATCAGCTCGGTTGTGTCAGCCATAGTGCGTCGAGTGTTCGTGCTGCCCTAGACGAACCCTCCCGCTGGAAGTTGGCTCGAATCGGATGGAATTCAGATTTGCCCGAGCCCCGTGCGGGCGTCGTCGATCCTGCGCGCGAGGTCGAGTAATCGAGACTCGAGCACCGACCGCTCGGACTCCGCATCTGCGACCAGCGAGCCGAGCGTGCGCCGGAGCTCCGCGTCGGCATCGGCGATCCGGCGGGCGAACGAGTCGGTCAGTTCGTCGCGCTGGCGGTCGAACGCCCCTTGCGACTGGCGCAGCCGCACCTCGAGCCGCTTCTGCTCGGCCTCGCCCGTGTGCGAGATTCGCTCCGCGAAGAGGGCGTCGGCCTGGCGGACGAACGTGTCGACGGCGCGGTCGAGCTCCCGCGAGAGGCGGCCGGCGGCATCCTCGCGTGCTCCTTTCATCATCTGCTCGAACTGCTGCGTCGCAGCCTCGGCGTAGCGCTCTCCCTCGCGAGTGACGATGCGCTGCAGGTGCTCGATCTGCCGCCGCTCGATGTCGGCGAAGGAGGCTTCGATCCGTCGAACCGCCTCGGTCTCGCCTCGCTCGATCTGCTCGGCGAGAGCCTGCTCACGCAAGCGCAGCCGCTCGGCGATCTCCTCGATCACGCGGCGGCGCTCGCCGGTGTGCGCCTCGAGCTCGTCGAGCGCCTCGGCGACAGCCGCCTGCGCCGACTGCTCGAGCTCCTCACGGCGCCGAATCACCGAGGCGCGCTGAGCCTCGGAGGTCGTGAAGAGGTCGGCGGCTTCCGCTTCGATGCGGGTCTCGGCCTCGCCGATCAGCTGCCGCTGACGCTGCTCGAGCCGCTCGAGCTGTGTGCCGAGCGTCTGCTGAGCCTTCTCGAGATCGTCCGACCAGCCGCGCAGGCGCTCGTCCACTCGGCGCTCGACTGCGGCGAGCGCATCGGCCAGCTCGGTTGCGACCCGCTGCTCCCGCTCGCCCAGCTCGCCGCGACGCTCCTCCGCGAGCCGCCGCTCCTCCTCCGCGAGCAGCGAGAGCGAATCCGCGCGGATCCGGGCGATCCAGCGCTGGAGATCGGCCCCGACCTGCTCGGTCTCCTCGGCGATCATCCGGTCGATCGTCTCGCGAGCGCGGACGAACGTCTCCTCGTCGGCGCGGACGCGACGCATCGCCCGCGCGAGCACGGCCGCACCGGCTTCGGCGACCGCGGTCGCGAGTAGGCCCCCCGCGGCAAGGGCGAGGTCGCGCCCGGGTCGGAAGGCGAAGGCGATCCAGCCGCCGACCGCAGCTACCCCGAGAACGCCGGTCAGCGCGACGAGCAGCCGGAGCTGGACCGGGGTGAGAGCCGCGAAGCCGATCGAGACTGCCGCAACGACGACCGCGACCGCAAACTCCGCCTGGAGCACCTTCTCGAGCATCGGGGCATCGTAGGCATCCTGTCGCGATGGCGCTCGCCGACGACCTCGCCCGGATCGCGGCCGCGGCCGCCGCTCGCGCGGCGCCCGGCGAGCAGGTTGCGGCTGTCCTGCCGACGGAGCCACACGGAGGTGGGAGGCTCTATCTCTGCGCGTTCGAGACGCCTGCCGGTGAGCGGAGCTGGCTCGCCCTCGGCGACGACGCAGGAGCGATCGTCGAGCG
>JBPCJB010000208.1:0-4849 GCA_051005735.1 Gaiellaceae bacterium
CTCTGTCATCCGGTTCGAGCCGAGGACGGGGAGAGCCTGCTTGCTCTTGCCCGTGAGCTCGGCGTCGAGCTCGTCGTGATCGGCCCGGAGGGGCCGCTCGTCGCCGGCGTAGCCGACGAGCTGCGACACGCGGGGATCGCCGTCTTCGGCCCGAGCCGGGCGGCCGCGCGGATCGAGGGCTCGAAGACCTTCGCCAAGGAGGTGCTCGCTGCGGCGGGCGTACCGGCGGCGGCGACGCTTGCGGTGGCGCGCGCTCCCTGCGTCGTCAAGGTCGACGGTCTCGCGGCTGGCAAGGGCGTCTTCGTCTGTCGGACGGCAGCGGAGGTCGACGCCGCGCTCGTCGCTGCCGCGGCGTTCGAGGGGCCGCTCGTGCTCGAGGAGCTCCTGGAGGGGGAGGAGGTCTCCGTTTTCGGTCTCTCCGACGGGCAGATCGTGATCCCGCTCGCGCCTGCGCAGGATTTCAAGCGCCTGGGCGACGGCGATACGGGCCCGAACACCGGTGGGATGGGCTCGTACTCGCCCGTGCCGGGTGTTGGCGCCGCGCAGGTCGAGGAGCTGATCGAGCTCGTGCACAGGCCGGTCGTGGAGGAGCTCGCCCGCCGCGGGACGCCGTTTACGGGAGTGCTCTTCGCCGGGCTGATGCTGACCGACGCAGGCCCCAAGGTGCTCGAGTTCAATTGCCGTTTCGGCGATCCAGAGACGCAGTCGATCCTCCCGCCGCTCGGCGGCGACTTCCTCGGGGCGCTTCGAGCTGCGGCAAGCGGCGATCTCGCAGGAGTCGCGCTCACGATCGATTCGGACGCGGCCGTCACGGTCGTGCTTGCTGCGAAGGACTACCCCTCGAGAACCGATCACGGCTCCGAGATCACCGGCATCGCCGAGGCCGAACGCCTCGGGGCCGTCGTGTTCCACGCAGGGACGGCTCGGCACGGCGCTCGTCTCGTCACGAACGGCGGCCGGATCCTGAACGTGACCGCGACGGGGGAGACGCTCGCGAGCGCGCGCGAGCGCGCGTACATGGCGTGCGAGCGGATCTCGTTCTCCGGCGCACGGCTCCGGCGCGACATCGCGCTTGCAGCCGCGACCGTGGGCGAACCGGGGCCGCCGGGGGGCGTCGTACACTCCGAATCGTGATCGCCCGCTACTCCCGCCCGGCCATGGCCCGGATCTGGTCGGACGAGACGAAGCTCGCGCGCTGGCTCGAGGTCGAGCTGGCGGCGCTCGACGGCTGGGCCGAGCAGGGCGCCGTGCCGCGGGACGCCGTCGACGCGATCCGTGCCGCCGCGGTCCCTCCAGCGGCCGCGCGGGTCGCGGAGATCGAGGCGGAGACCCATCACGACCTTGCCGCGTTCGTCGATGCGGTTGCCGAGCAGCTCGGGGCGGAAGGTCGCTACTTCCACTACGGGTTGACCTCCTCCGACGTCGTCGACACCGCGCTCGCGCTGCAGATCGGGGAGGCGGGCGCCCTCATCCTGACCGGGGTCGGGCGGGCGCTCGCCGCCGTCGTCGAGCGGGCCGAGGAGCACCGCGAGACACTGATGATCGGCCGAACGCACGGCGTCCACGCGGAGCCGACGACCTTCGGGCTGAAGCTCGCCGGTTGGGCCTTCGCGCTCGAGCGGGATCGGGTGCGCGTCGCCCGAGCGCTCGAGGGGATGCGCGTGGGCAAGCTTTCCGGGGTGGTCGGCACGTATTCGGCGGCCGATCCGGACGTCGAGCGGGTCGCCTGCGAGCGGCTCGGCCTCGAGCCGGCGCCGAGCTCGACCCAGATCCTCCAGCGCGACCGGCACGCCGAGGTCCTGAGCGCGCTCGCGCTGCTCTCAGCCTCGCTGGAACGGTTCGCGCTCGAGATCCGACATCTGGCGCGAACCGAGGTGCGCGAGGTCGAGGAGCCGTTCGGACGCGGCCAGAAGGGCTCGTCGGCGATGCCGCACAAGCGCAATCCGATCATCGCCGAGCGGATCTGCGGGCTGGCGCGGGTCGTTCGCGGCCATGCCGGCGTCGGGCTCGAGAACGTCGCCCTCTGGCACGAGCGCGACATCTCGCATTCGTCCGCCGAGCGGATCGTCTTCCCCGACGCCTTCCTCGCCGTCGACTACATGCTGGACCGCTTTGCCTCGCTCGTGGAGGGACTCGTCGTCCGCCCCGAGCGGATGCGGGAGAACCTCGGTGCGAGTCACGGCCTCTACTTCAGCCAGCGGCTCCTGCTCGCGCTCGTCGAATCGGGCCTCGGGCGCGACGAGGCCTACAGGCTCGTGCAGCGGCACGCGCTCCGGGCGTGGGACGAGGGGCTCGACTTCGCGGCGCTCGTCCGCGCCGACGCGGAGCTTGCAGGTCGACTGGAGCTGGATCGCGTCTTCGACGTCGCTGCGTTCACCCGAAACGTGGACGTCGTCTTCGAGCGGTTGCGGTCGCTCGTCGCCGAGCGGGAGCCTGCGCATGTCTGAGGTCGGTCTTCATCTAGGGAGCGGCAAGGTGCGCGAGCTGTATGCGCTCGACGGGGAGCGGCTAGTCCTCACGGCCTCGGATCGGATCTCCGCTTTCGACGTGATCCTGCCGACGAAGATCCCGGACAAGGGCCGCGTCCTGACAGGCATCTCCGCCTTCTGGTTCGCGCGCACGAGCGAGCTCGTCCCGAATCACCTGCTCGCGCTGCGCGAGGACGGCCGTTCGCTCGAGTGTCGACGCCTCGAGATGCTCCCGATCGAGGTCGTCGTGCGCGGCTACCTCGCCGGCTCCGCCTGGAAGGACTACGTCGCCACCGGTTCCGCCTGTGGCCACGCGCTACCCGTTGGACTGCGCGAGTCCGATCGTCTGCCCCAAGCGCTCGTCACGCCCGCGACGAAGGCGCAGAGCGGGCACGACGAGAATATCGACGCCGCGACGGCCGCAGCGCTCGTCGGCGCCGACCTCTATGCCGAGGTCGAGCGAATCGCGCTCGCGCTGTACCGCTTCGCCGCAGCCCACGCGGAGGCGCGCGGGATCATCCTCGCGGACACGAAGCTCGAGCTCGGGCTCGATGTAGACGGCGCCCTCGTGCTTGGCGACGAGGTCCTGACGCCCGACTCCTCGCGCTTCTGGTCCGCGCCCGAGTACGAGCCCGGCGGCCCTCAGCCGTCGTATGACAAGCAGTACGTGCGCGACTATTGCGAGAGCCTCGGTTGGGACAAGCTCGATCCAGGCCCGGAGCTTCCCGCGGTCGTCGTGTCCGGGACTCGCACGCGCTACGTCGAGGCATTCGAGTTGCTGACGGGGATCGAGTTCGCGGACTACCTCGCCGACCCGCAGGTCGTGCTGCGCTGAGGGTCACCGTCCTCGTCCGGCCGAAGGCAGGCATCCTCGACCCTCAGGGCGAGGCCGTCGGAGGATCGCTGCGAACGCTCGGCTTCGCAGTCGGCGGCGCTCGGGTCGGCCGGCTTGTCGACCTCGAGGTGGACGCGACGACGGCAGACGAGGCTCGTGTCCAGGTCGAGCAGATGTGCGAGCAACTGCTCGCAAACCCGCTGATCGAGAGCTTCGAGATCGAGATCGAGCGTGAGGCGGCGGCTTGAGCATTCGCCCGAAGGTCGCGGTTCTCGTCTTTCCGGGCTCCAACGACGACCGCGACGCCGCCTGGGCGCTCGGAGCTCTCGGCGCCGACGTGAAGCTCGTCTGGCACGCCGACGAGGGGCTCCCGCGCGACACGGGCGCAGTCGTTCTGCCAGGCGGCTTCTCCTACGGTGATTACCTTCGCTGTGGCGCGATTGCCCGCTCGGCCTCGATCATGGGCGCGGTGCGCGAGTTTGCCGCGGCCGGCGGCCCCGTGCTCGGGATCTGCAACGGCTTCCAGATCCTCTGCGAGGCCGGGCTGCTCCCGGGCGTCCTCCGCCGGAACCGCGATCTGGATTTCGTCTGCCGCGACGTCGCGATCCGCGTCGAGCGAGAGGATTCGCTCCTGACCCACCGCTGTGAGCCCGGCCAGACGTTGACTATCCCCGTGAAGCACGGCGAGGGTTCGTGGTATGCCGACGAGGAGCTTTACGCCGAGCTGGAGGCGGCGGGCCAGCTCGTCCTTCGCTACGCGGAGGACTGCAACGGCTCGGTGGGCGACGTGGCCGGCGTCTGCGACGAGGTGGGCAACGTCTTCGGCCTGATGCCGCATCCCGAGCACGCCGTCGACCCGTTGCTCGGGTCGGGCGACGGGGCGCTGCTTCTCGCCGCGCTCGTCGACGCCGCGCGCGTGCGCGTGCTCGCCGGCTCGACTTCGTCGTAGCCGCCTCACAGCCGCAGCGTCTCCTGCAGGCCAGGGTGCTTCTCGAGCAGGACGCGCAGGCGCTCGAGGTCGCGAGCCCTTAGCGTCACCGGGCCTCGCCGCGCCGTCCCGTCGGTCGCGTAGGCGAAGCGGACGAGGCGCTCGCCCTTCTTCGTCTCGAGGAGCTGGACGAGCGAGGAGAAGCGCTTCTCACCCGCCTGCTGCGGCAGCCGTAGCTCCTCGAGGAGGCTCGCCGAGCCCCACGGGGTGCTGGCAGTGGCGTTCCCCGGCTTGGCGTTCGCGCTCATGAAGAAACCGTACGGCCGCAACTGTCACAGGTGTGCGACGGGTCCGTGCCGAAACCGTCACGACTTGTCCACCGTTCTCTCCCTATGCCACGAGCGATCTGGTCCGGCTCGATTTCCTTCGGCCTCGTCAACGTCCCGGTGCGGATGTTCAGCGCGATCGACGAGAACGATCTCCGCTTCCACCTGATCCACGAGCCCGACAGCAGCAGGATCGGCTACCAGAAGATCTGCAAGACCGAGGAGAAGCCGGTTCCGGACGACGAGATCGTCAAGGGATTCGAGTTCGAGAAGGACGAGTACGTCGTCCTCA
>JBPCJB010000209.1:0-5447 GCA_051005735.1 Gaiellaceae bacterium
CGATTTCCGTCTGGGAGGCGCTCGAGGCGCGGTCTCGCTATGGCGTCGACGTCCGCCAGCTCGGCGCCACTGCGCTCGTCGGCCGCGAGGATGAGCTCGAGTCCCTCCTCGCCGCGCTGAACCGCGCGCGCCGCGAGCGCGAGCCTCAGCTGGTGACGCTGGTCGGCGTCCCCGGGATCGGGAAGAGCCGGCTCGTGTGGGAGCTCTTCCAACGTGTCGACCAGGAGCCCGAGATCACTTTGTGGCGTCAAGGCCGTTCACTTCCGTACGGCGAGGGCGTCAGCTTCTGGGCACCTCGGAGAGATGGTGAAGGCCCAGGCTGGAGTGCTCGAGACGGACGACGCCGAGCGCACCGAGGCGAAGCTCCGCGAGACCGTCGCGGCGCTCGTTCCAGACCCGGCGGACGCCGAGTGGCTCGTACGCCATCTGCGCCCGCTGGTCGGACTCGAGGCCGACCCCGAGCTCGGCGGCGACCGGCGCAGCGAAGCCTTCGCGGCCTGGCGGCGCTTCCTGGAGGCGCTCGCGGAGCAGCAGCCGCTGGTTCTCGTGTTCGAGGACTTGCACTTCGCGGACGACGGCCTGCTCGACTTCGTCGACCATCTGGTCGACTGGGCAAGCGGGGTGCCGATACTGGTCGTCGGGACCGCCCGCCCGGAGCTGCTCACCCGGCGGCCGGGCTGGGGCGGCGGCAAGCCCAACGCCCTCACGCTCTCGCTTCGGGCTCTCACGGACGAGGAGACGGCGCGACTCGCGCACTCGCTCCTCGGACGACCCGTGCTCGACGCCGCGGTACAGGCGACGTTGCTCGAGCGCGCCGGGGGAAACCCGCTCTATGCCGAAGAGTTCGCGCGCATGCTGGACGAGCGCGGCTCGGCCGAAGGGTTGCCCGAGACGGTGCAAGGTCTCATCGCGGCCCGGATCGACGGGCTGCCGCCGGAGGAGAAGAGCCTTCTGCAGAACGCCGCGGTGCTCGGGAAGCTCTTCTGGCTCGGCGCGGCCGTCGCGCTCGCAGAGGTAGAGCCGTGGGCCGCGGAGGAGCGCCTGCACGCTCTCGAGCGAAAGGAGTTTCTCCGCCGCGAGCGAGGCTCGTCGGTTGCCGGTGAGGTCGAGTACGCCTTCCGCCATCTGCTCGTTCGGGACATCGCCTACGGCCAGATCCCGCGTGCCGCCCGAGCCGACAAGCACCGCCGCGCCGCGAGCTGGATCGAGGCCCTCGGGCGTCGGGAGGATCACGCGGAGATGCTCGCTCACCACTACCTGCACGCCCTCGAGCTATCGCGGGCCACCGGACAGGCGACGGTGGACATCGCCGACGCCGCGCGCGACGCCTTCAACGAGGCAGGCCACCGCGCGTACTCGCTCAACGCCTTCCCGGCCGCCGTTCGGTTCTACGAGGAAGCTCTGGAGCTGGGCTACGCGGGCGATTCGGAGCGGGTAGACGTCCAGTTTCGGCGCGCGCGAGCACTCTTCTTGGCAGGGGGCGAGGGGCGCGACGCGGCGCTGGAGGAGGCGCGTGAAGCTCTCCAGGCAGCCGGCGATCTCGCGCGCGCGGCGGAGGCGGACTCACTGCTCGCCGAGTTCTGGTGGCACCGCGGAAACCGAGATCGGTCACTCGAGCACTTGGGGCGCGCGCGCTCGCTCGTGGACGAGCTTCCGCCGTCCGCGGCGAAGGCACACGTTCTCAGCCAGGTCGCTCGGTACCTCGCCATCGCGGAGGAGAACCGGGAGGCGATCGGTGTCGGCCGGGAAGCGCTCGCCATGGCCGAGGCGCTCGGCCTGGACGAGATCCGAGCGCATGCGCTCGACAACATCGGCGTCGCGAAGATCAACCTCGACGATCGGACGGGACTCGACGACCTCGAGCGGAGCATCGAGATCGCGATGGCGGCACGATCTCCGGAAGCGTCGCGCGCGTACAACAACCTCAGCGCGGTCGTCTGGATCCTCGGAGACATGCGGCGCGCGTCCTCGCTCATGGAGGAGGCCGAGCGTGTCGGTGAGCAGCTGGGGAACGTCGCCGTCGCGAAGTACGCGCGGATCCTCCAGATTCAGCATCTCTTCCGGAAGGGTGAGTGGGACGAAGCATTGCGGCGCGCCGACGCATTCCTGGCGGCCTGCGAGGCAGGGGAGTCACATTATCTCGAGTGCAACATACGGTGCGACCGGGCCATCGCACGCCTCGCGCAAGGAGACGTGGGAGGTGCGCTCGAGGACGCACGGAAGGCGTTGGGGCCGGCGCGGAACGCGGGAGATCCCCAGCAGCTCGTACCGACGCTCGCAGCCGCGGCGCGCCTCTACGTCGAGGCCGGACGAGTCGACGAGGCGAGGGAGTTTGCGCGCGAGGCCCTCGCGGAGACTACTGCGCTGTGGTCGCTCCTCGACCTCGCCTGGGTTGCCGGTGAACTCGATTGCACGACAAAACTCGGTGAGTGGCTCGAGCGAACGGAATTGCAGACAAGGTGGAGCGACGTGATGCGCGCGCTTCTGCAGCGTGACTTCCTGACCGCGGCCGATTTCTTCTACGACATTGGGGAGCTCGACGACGAGGCCTTGGCTCGGCTGCGCGCAGCCGAGCAGCTCGTCGCCGAGGGTCGCCGCGCAGAGGCCGACGAGCAGCTGTCGCAATCTCTCGCGTTCTGGCGATCCGTGGGCGCGACCCGCTACATCCGCGAGGGCGAGGCGCTGCTCGCGAAGACGGCATGAGCATGGTCTGCCCGTCGCGCGGCCAGGAGACGCCCGAGGGCTTTCCTCGTTGTGCCAACTGCGGTGTCGCCCTCGCCGGCGAGGCTCCGACGACGCGCGAAGAGCGGAAGGTCGTCACATGCCTCTTCTGCGACCTGGTCGGCTTCACGGCCCGCGCCGAGCGCATGGATCCCGAGGACGTGCGCCGGCTGCTGCAGCCCTATCACGCGCGTCTCCGCTCCGAGCTCGAGCGCTTCGGGGGAACGGTCGAGAAGTTCATCTGCGACGCGGTCATGGCGGTGTTCGGCGCGCCGGTAGCGCACGAGGACGATCCCGAGCGGGCGGTGCGAGCTGCACTTGCGATTCGCGATGCGCTCGCCGAGGAGGGAGAGCTCGAGGTCCGCATCGGGATCACCACCGGCGAGGCGCTGATCGCGCTCGGCGCCCGCCCGGAGGCCGGGGAAGGAATGGCCTCCGGCGACGTCGTCAACACCGCGGCACGCCTCCAGGCCGCGGCGCCGATCGGCTCCATCCTGGTCGACGACACGACGTATCACGCGACGCAGCGGACGATCGAGCACAGGGAGACTCCGTCGGTCGACGCGAAGGGCAAAACCCTGCCCATCCAGGTCTGGGAGGCACTCCGGGCCCGATCCCGGGTCGGCGTCGAACGCGTCGGGGGAGCCGCACTGGTCGGACGCGAGCAGGAGCTGACATTGCTCCGGGAGACGCTCGCCCGCGTGCTGCGAGAGCGCCGGCCGCAGCTCGTCACGCTCGTCGGCGTCCCGGGAATCGGCAAGAGCCGCCTGGTCTACGAGCTCTTCCAGACGATCGAGAGCGGCGACTTCGGCATTGTCTTCTGGCGGCGCGGGGGCTCGCTTCCCTACGGAGAGGGCGTGACGTTCTGGGCGCTCTCCGAGATGGTCAAGGCCCAGGCGGGGATCCTGGAGTCGGACAACTCCGAGCAAGCAGGTGCGAAGCTCCACGAGGCGGTGGAGAGATACCTCACCGACCCCACCGAGGCGAGCTGGGTGGAGCGACACCTGCGCCCGCTCGCGGGCCTGGAGGCCGAGGAACCGTCCGCCGGAGACCGGCGCGGCGAGGCATTCGCCGGCTGGCGTCGGTTTTTCGAGGCGCTCGCCGAGGAACGGCCTCTCGTGCTCGTCTTCGAGGACCTGCACTGGGCAGACGACGCGTTGCTGGACTTCGTCGACTACCTCGTCGAGTGGGCGAGCGGCGTGCCGATTCTGGCCCTCTGTACTGCCCGGCCGGAGCTGCTCTCACGGCGGCCGGGCTGGGGCGGCGGCAAGGTCAACTCGTCGACGATCCTGCTCTCGCCGCTCTCCGAGCAGGAGACGGCCACCCTCGTGCACGCCTTGCTCGGCCGCTCCGTCATCGACGCCGACGTGCAAACACGGCTTCTCGAGCATGCGGGAGGCAACCCCCTCTACGCCGAGGAGTTCTCGCGGATGCTGACTGCGCGGCCCGGGGAAGTCGTCCTGCCCGAGACCGTTCAGGGAATTATCGCCGCGCGTCTCGACACCCTTGATCGCGAGGAGAAGCGGCTACTGCAGGAGGCGGCGGTCATCGGCAGGGTTTTTTGGCTCGGCTCCCTCGGCGGAGAGCGGTGGACGCTCGAGGAGCGTCTGCATTCGCTCGAGCGGAAGGAGTTCGTGAGCCGAAGTCGTCGAAGCGCCGTCGCCGGGGAAGACGAGTACGGGTTCCGCCACACGCTGGTCCGCGAGGTGGCGTACGAGCAGATCCCGAAGTCGGAACGAGCCGAGAAGCACCGCCTGGCCGCGGAGTGGATCGAGTCGCTCGGTCGTACCGAGGACCACGCCGAGATGCTCGCTCACCACTACGAGGCCGCCCTCGACTTCGCGCGCGCCTCGGGCCAGGACGCCGGGATGTTGGCCGAGCCTGCTCGCGTTGCGCTTCAGGCCGCAGGGGATCGCGCCTTCTCCCTCAACGCGATCCCGCAGGCCGCCCGCCTCTACGAGCGGGCGCTCGAGCTGTGGCCCGAGAACGGCCGTCCCGAGCTCCTTCTTCGCTACGGCCGGGCCCTCTCTCTCGCAGCAGACGACCGCGGCACGGGCGTCCTTGAGCGCGCGGCCGCCGGGCTTCTCGCCGTGGGCGACCGAGAAGCAGCAGCCGAGGCACATGCCTTTCTGACTGAGACTCTGCAGGCGCAAGGCCAACGCGATCGGGCGTACGAGCACATCGAGCAAGCTCTGGCGCTCGTGCGTGAAACACCTCCGTCTCCCGCGAAAGCGCGAGTCCTCACCGAGTCGTCGCGGCTCCTCGCAATCGGCGGCCAGGCGGGCGAAGCGATCGCAATCGCGCGAGAAGCGTTCGAGATGGCCGAGTCGCTCGGCCTGATCGAGCTCGCCGCCCGGGCGCTGAACAACGTCGGAATTGCGAGGTCGATCGTCGGCGACCATCCCGGCGCGATCGCCGATCTCGAGCGGAGCATCGAGCTGGCGGTCTCCGTGAACTCACAGGAGGCGGCGCGCGGTCACCACAACCTTGTGGAGCCGCTATGGGGCGTGGGCGAGATCCAGCGGGCGGTAGAGACTGTCGAGAAGGCGGTGGTGGCGGCCGAGCGGCTCGGGGCAGCGCGCCTGAGCCGAGCGAGCGAATGCGTCCTGTGCTGGGTGCGCTACTTCACCCGCGCCTGGGACGAAGCGCTGGAGGGCGCCGAGGCGATCATCGCCGAGTGCGAGGCGGGAGCTCCAATGTATTTCGAGTATCAACCTCGGATCGTG
>JBPCJB010000210.1:0-7303 GCA_051005735.1 Gaiellaceae bacterium
GGGGTGGGCCAACGCCCCCCCTTCTCTTTTCTTTGTGACGAGGAGGGGAATTAGGGGGAGGAGCCTTCCTCCCCCGCGAAGACCCCTGAAGGGTCGCTTCGCTCCCGGCGCGATCACGGGACGTGTCGGCGCTCAAGAGCGCAGGACGCGTCCGCTCGAGCCTCGGCCGAGGCGTGAAGCCGCCGCTCTAGCCGCTTGTGGATTCGACGACGAACGAGGTGACGTCGGCGATCTGCTTGTCGTCGAGCTCGCCCTCGAAGGCCGGCATCGCGCCGGCGCCTTCCCGCACGCGTTGCTCGACGAGAGCGGCGTCCGGCTGCGACTCGTCGAGGTTCGGGCCGATGTTGCCCGACGAGCCGGCGGCCTCCAGCGTGTGACAGCCGCCGCAACCGGCGGAAGCGAAGACGGCCTCTCCGGCAGCGGCGTCGCCGGCGCCGGTCTCGGTCTCGCTGCCGGTTTCGGTCTCCCCGCCGGTCTCGGCCTCCGTTTCCGTCTCTGCGCCGGTCCCGGTCTGCGTCGTCGTCGGCTCGTCGTTCGTCTCGGTCACCTCGGCGGCGTCGCCTTCCTCCTCGGTCTCCTTGGCGAAGAAGAAAACAGCGGCGATCATCGCCACGAAGAGCAGCGCGGACACGGCGACATAGGCGCCGACGCGCCGGCCGGGGAAGTCGGGATTCCGGCGGGGCAGGACGAACGAGGAGACGAGCGCGAAGACGATGAAGGCGAGCGCGACGAGCCCGAGCCCGATCTTTCCGTTCGTCGTGATCCCCAGCAACGGCACCGCGGCGGAACCTACCACCCCGCGCCGCGGGAAAGAGTCACTGGCGTGCGAGTGGCGCCATCGTCAGCCCGTGCGCCTCGAGCTGCGACCAGTAGTGCTCGGCCCGCTCCCGGTGGCCCGACCAGACGATCGCGCGTCCGGACGAGTGGATCCGGTTCGCGAGCGCCATTCCCCGGTCGTAGGCGACCCCCGGGAGCACGGACGAGAGCGCGAACGCGACGCCTTCGAAGGTGTTGTGGTTGTCGTTCAGGACGATGACGTCCCAGGGCGCGTCGAGGTTGCCCTGCGTGCCGCGACCGGCTCTTTCTCGCGGCGGAGTCTGGGTCGACGGGCTCATCGACGGAGACGTTAGACAATCGCTTAGGGTTGACGGCCGTGACTGCGGACGAGCGGCTCGATCGGTATGCACGCCTCGCGGTCGAGGTCGGCGCGAACGTCGGCGAGGGCCAGGTGCTCTTCATCAGCTGCCTGGTCGAGCACGTGCCGCTCGCGCGCGCGATGGCCCGCGTCGCCTACGAGCGAGGGGCGCGCTACGTCGACGTCGACTATGTCGATCAGCACGCGCGCCACGCGCGGATCGAACACGCGCCCGAGGACACGCTCGAGTGGTCGTCGCCGTGGGCGCTGAGCAAGGTCGACTACATCGCCGAGCACCACGGAGCGCTGATCCAGGTCGCCGGCGATCCGGAGCCCGAGCTCTTCGCCGATCTCGACGGCGTCCGAGTCGGCAAGACGCGGGCGAAGGAGGTGGCGGAGCGCTACCTCGGAGCGATGAACAAGCGACTGATGAACTGGTCGATCGTCGCCTATCCCAACGAGGGCTGGGCGCGAACGGTCTTCGGAGAGCCCGATATCGAGCGGCTCTGGGACGCGGTCGCGGCCGTCACGCGGCTGGACGAGGCCGATCCCGTCGAGGCGTGGCGGCTGCACATCGAGAAGCTCGCGCAGCGGGCGCACGCGCTCTCCGAACGGCGGTTCGACGCGATCCGCTTCCGCGGGCCTGGCACCGACCTCAGGGTCGGACTGACCCCGCGCACCGTCTGGTGCACCGCGAAGGACGTCACCGTCGACGGTCGGGAGCACGTCGTCAACATGCCGACCGAGGAGGTGTTCACGAGCCCCGACCGCCGCCGTACCGAAGGCGTCGTCCGCTCGACGATCCCGCTCGCCCTGGCCGGCACGCTCGTTCGCGACCTCGAAGTCCGGTTCGAGGGTGGGCGAGCGGTCGAGGTGAGCGCGAGCTCCGGGGTTGACGTCGTCCGCGAGCAGATGCGCTCCGACGAGGGCGGCGCGATGCTCGGCGAAATCGCGCTCGTGGACGGCGAATCGCGGGTGGGCAAGACGGGCCTCGTCTTCCTGAATACGCTCTTCGACGAGAACGCCACCTGCCACATCGCCTACGGCTCGGCGATCCTGGAAGCGATCGAGGGCGGCGGCGAGGCGAGCGAGGACGAGCTCGCCGCGCTCGGCTTCAACACCTCCACGATCCACACCGACTTCATGATCGGCGGCCCCGAGGTCGAGGTGGACGGCTTCGAGGCAGGAGGGAGCGCCGTGCCGATCCTGCGCGGCGAGACCTGGCAGCTCGGCTGAATGAGAGTCGGGTGCATGGACTGATCTTCACCGGGCTCCGCGACTACAGCCTGCAGCGGCTTGGCGAGCAAGAGGCTGAGCGCGTCTGGGGCGGGCGTCGTTATGAGCCGACCGAGGCCTATGACGACGACGAGTTCCGGGCGCGGCTCGACGACCTCCGAGAGGCGACCGGCGATGACCCGGGCGACCTCGAACGCGGCTTCGGGATCTTCGCTGCCGAGACGACGTTCGCCGATCTCTATCCGGACTACTACGCGAGGAACGACGAGACGCTCG
The DNA here is from genome assembly GCA_051005735.1 of Gaiellaceae bacterium. GTDB lineage: Bacteria > Actinomycetota > Thermoleophilia > Gaiellales > Gaiellaceae > Gaiellasilicea. The sequence continues at coordinate 2,648 of JBPCJB010000210.1, forward strand.
GCTTCCTGCTCGGAATCGAGCAGACGATCCACACCCTCGTGCGCGCGACGATCCGTGGCGCAAGGCCACCGAACCTGCACGTCCGTCGATTCGGCAAGGACGGGGTGCTCGTGTCGTACACGTCCGAGCGACGCCTATGCGCCCTGCTCGAGGGACTCGTCCGCGGCGTCTCGAGCCACTACGGCGGCACGGTGCGGATCGAGCAGATCCAGTGCATGCACCGAGGCGACACGGGGTGCGTCTTCACTGTCGAGCGCCTGAGGGAGGCAACGTGACCGCCTTTCCGCACATTCGGCACGAGCGCGTCCGATTCCGCGACTGCGACGCGATGGGCCACGTCAACAACGCGGTCTACTCGACCTATCTCGAGGAGGCGCGGATCGACGTCCTCGGCGGGCTCACGGAGTTCATCCTCGCTCGGGTCGAGATCGACTTTCGTGCCGAGCTCCGAGCGGGCGAGGAGATCGCGGTTGGCACGCGCGTGGGACGACTCGGCAGGAAGAGCTTCGAGCTCGAGCACGAGATCCGAGCGGACGGCCGCGTGGCCGCCGAGGCGAAGAGTGTGCTCGTCGCCTACGACTACGGCCGGGCCGAGAGCGTGCCGCTGTCGGAGAGCCTTCGCGCTCGGCTGAGCGAGGCCCGATGACGGTCGAGCTGCCTCTCACCGGCGGCTGCGGCTGCGGCGCAGTGCGCTTCGAGGTCGACGCGCCGCTCCTTTCTGCGTCCTACTGTCATTGCACGCGCTGCCAGCGCCGAACGGGGACAGCCGCCTCGCCGAGCGCGCGAACGGAGCCGGGTTCGTTCAAGCTCGTCGCGGGCGAGGAGCACGTACGCGCCTGGGCTCCCGATGGAGGCTTCGAGAAGTCGTTCTGCGGACTCTGCGGCTCGGCGCTCTTCAGCCGCGATCCGAAGAATCCGAAGACGATCGGCGTCCGCCTCGGCGCCTTCGACGGCGATCCCGGCATCCGCCCGCAGTGGCATCAGTTCGTCGCCTACGCGCCGCCGTGGGAGCCTCTCCCGGCTGACGGCCTGCCACGCTACCCGGAGTCGCGCCCGACCTAGATGGTTGATCGGAAAATCACGGCGGGCCGGATGACGGCCACGACCCGGCGCCGGATCGCCACCCTCGCGAACCGCACGGGCCCCACGGCCTGCACGGCTCGCGAGTGCGGCGCCCAGCTTGGTCGTGACCGCCCCCGGCTGCGCGCCATTTTCCGATCAACCACCTAGAACAAGGAAGCGACGACCGAGCGCACGGCGTCGTCCCTGAAACCGTTCTACCGTCGCCGTACGATGGCCTCATGCCTCACGAGCAGGAGCTGACACGCCTCGTCGACGAGCAGAGCGCGCTCCGCCGCGTAGCGACGCTCGTCGCGGCCGGGATCGGCGAGAAGGAGCTCGTGGGACGGGCTCACGTCGGAGATCGGAAGCCTGTTCGGGGCGCAGCGGGCGAACACGATGCGCTGGGACGGAGACACGCTCGAGGTGATCGGCGAATGGAGCTCGGACGGAAAGGCTACGATTGCCGGACAGGTGTTCTCGTACGGCGGCGACACGATCGTGGCGCGCGTCGTGGGCACGGGTGCACCGGCGCGCATCGATGCGCTGACCGACCTGCAGACCGACTTCGGCCGCGCGCGCTGGCGCGAGCTCGGGATCGAGGCCTCGATCGGTCGCTCCGATCGTCGTCGATCGCACGATCTGGGGCGTCGTGACCGCCTCACGCACGACGAAGGGCGACCCGTTCCCGCGGGGAGCGGAGACGAGCCTCGGAGACTTTGCGGCGCTCGTCGCTCAGGCGATCGCGAACGCCCAGGCCGCCGCGAGGCGACCTCGCTCGCAGAGGAGCAGGCGGCGCTCCGGCGCGTGGCGACGCTCGTGGCGGCCGCGGCCACAGGCGGAGGGTCGTCGAAGCGGTCACGCGAGAGGCGACGATCCTCCTCGGGGCCGAGACCGTGAGCCTGATGCGGTGGGAGGGCGTCCAGGACGAGGTATCGGTGGTCGGTGGCTGGAGCGCGGGCGATCAGCCGCCGATTCCACCCGGCTCGCTCTACCACCCGAAGCCAGGCAGCCCGACGCTGCGCGTCCTCGAGACCGGCTACCCCACCCGAACCGACGAGATCTCGAGCGAGCTCGGGGGCCCGCTTTGCGATCTCGGCGCCCGTGATCGTGAACGCACAGCTCCGGGGCGCAATTGACCGCGCTCAGGCCAGAACTGCCCTTCTCGGCCGGGAGCGAGGTGCGCCTCCGCAGCTTCGCCGACCTCACGGCGCAGTCGGTGGCGAATGCCCTCGCCCAGGAGGAGACGCAAGCCTCCCGGGCCCGAATCGTCCGCGCGGCTGACGAGGCGCGCGAACGCCTCGAGCGGAACCTCCATGACGGCGCCAGCAACGGCTCGTCGCGGTGTCGATCTCGCTCCGCCTCGCGACGACCCGACTCCCCGACGGAGCCTACGAGGCGCGCTCTCTGCTCACGGCCGCCGCGAGGAGCTGACGCACGCGATCGACGACCTCCGCGTGCTCGCTCGCGGAATCCACCCGGCGATCCTGACCGAGCGCGGCCTCGGCCCCGCCCCCGAGGTCCTGGCCGATCGGACGCTGCTCCCGGTGACGATTGCCAACGACCTCCCGACGCGGCTTCCGGCGCCGGTCGAGGCCGCGGCCTACTACGTCGTCGCCGAGTCGCTGACGAACATCCCGCGCAACGGCCCGCACCCCGGCCGAAGAGCGCAGCAGCATGACCGACGACCCGAGGTCCGTCAACCCCTCCGGGGTCGGCTACGCCTTGACCGACCTCGGCCCGCCGATCCACCACCACTATCCCGGCCCTCCACAGAAACCGGCTCTGGCGTCACACCGATCACTCGCCCAGGCGAACCGCTGCGAGGCGCTCTGGGCGGGAAGCATCGGCGCCCGGCCGAGGATGTAGACGACGTCGGTAGGTTCCCCGGATGACAGGGGCGGGGGCGGGGTATAAACGTAGGATTGTGACCGTTGTCCCTAAGCGCCCCGTCGAGCTTCGGGCCGCCGCCGGGCAGGAGGCCGCCGAGCTTCTGGCCGCCGCCGAGCAGCAAGCCGTCGAGCTTCTGGCCGCCGCCGAGCAGCAGGCTGCCGAGCTTCTGGCCGCCGCCGAGCAGCCGGCCGCCGAGCTTGTGGTCGTCGCCAAGCAGCAGGCCGCCGAGCTTGTGGCCGCCGCCGAGGAGCAGACCGCCAAGCGTATGGCCGCGTTGCGCCAGAGCGAGGAAGAGGTCATTCAGGCGGAGAAGCTGGCGGCGGTCGGACAGCTCGCGGGCGGGATCGCGCATGACTTCAACAACCTCTTGACGGTGATCAGCGGCTACACCGAGATCCTGCTGAGGCGCGAGGCGGAAGGGAGCAAGGAGCTCACGGAGATCAGGAAGGCGGTCGAGCGGGCAACGCAGCTGACCCGCCAGCTCCTCGCGTACAGCCGCCAGCAGGTCCTCATGCCGAGAGCGCTCGACCTGAACGACGTTGTCACGGAGACCCAGAGGATGCTCGAACGGCTGATCGGCGAGGATATCGAGTTTTCGATCGCCCTCGCCGAGGATCTCGGCTGCATCAGCGCAGACGTCGGACAGGTCGAGCAGATCATCGTGAACCTGGTCGTGAACGCCCGCGACGCGATGCCCGAGGGCGGCACGCTCCTGCTGGAGACCTCCAAGCTCACCCTCGCGGATACCAACGGACCTTCCGATATGCCTCCGGGCGACTACGCGGTGGTCGCTCTGACTGACAGCGGACAGGGGATGGACGCGGCGACGATCGAGCGGATCTTCGAGCCCTTCTACACCACCAAGGAGCGAGGGGTGGGCACGGGGCTCGGCCTCGCGACTGTCTACGGCATCGTCATGCAGAGCGGCGGCCACATCGAGGTCGAGAGCGAGCCCGGCATGGGCACCAGCTTCCGGCTCTACTTCCCGCAGGTGCCCGCGGAGGCAGAAGCGGTCCTCCCGGAGCCCCCCGACGAACGCCTGCTGACCGGATCCGAGACGGTCCTCCTCGTCGAGGACGAAGAGGCGCTCCGCGAGCTTGGAAGGGAGATGCTCGAGATGTACGGCTACGCGGTTCTGCTCGCCAGTAACGGGGCCGCAGGACTCGAGCTCGCGCAGAACCATCCCCACCCGATCCAGCTGCTGATGACGGACATCCTGATGCCGAAGATGGGCGGGATCGAACTCGCCGAGCGGCTCTCCACCCTGCGCCCGGAGCTGAAGGTTCTCTACACCTCCGGGTACAACGACAACCAAGACAGCCCGCAGATGGTCGCGGGGGCGCAGTACATCCAGAAGCCCTACACGATCGAAGAGCTGGCCCGCACGCTACGCGAACTGCTCGACTAGGCTCTCGCGTATCCGGGCCGCCGGCGCGGCACGTGTGAGGGCAGCAGCGACCGCTGTTCCCTTTCGTTACGTGTGGCCGGCCGAGCTGGACCTGATAACCCCGAGCCGCGGTTTGCCCGGTGCAGACACGCTGCCTGTAGAGCCCGGCTCGGGGGACATTTCTCGCACGCTGGCCCACGCAGCCGTGGCGTCGCGCGAGGATGTCTAAGCGCGTGCGCCTGCTTTGTGCTCAGGGGGCGCCGCGTCAGAGTGCAGAACTTCTCCGGTCGGGGCACCGTACTTATCGAGGATCGTGA
>JBPCJB010000211.1:0-10448 GCA_051005735.1 Gaiellaceae bacterium
GGGATCGATCGTCTCCCCGAGGGCGGTCGAACCGGCCAGGTCGCAGAACAACACAGTCACCGTCTTGCGCTGCTCGTGCGCCCGCGCCGGCACCGCCGCGAACGAGAAGCCACACTCCTCGCAGAACTTCGCGCCTTCGCGGGTGTCCTGGCCACAGCTCGGGCAAACCGGCACGGTACGAGGCTAGATCGTGTGCACACCTACGACAACCTCGGCTGAGTCGTCGAGCGCTCTAGCGCTTCGCAGCGAACGACAAACACGGGTCAACCGACTCGCGTGGTTTGAACTCAGGGCGCTACGTAGCGTCATGTGCATGTCGAGGAACGACAGCCGGATTCGCGACGCCAATCGGAATGACGACATCGGCAGGCGGTAGCTCGCCCGATGGCACTTCCTGCTCGCCGTGAAACCGGGACGTACCCGAGGAGGGCGCGAGTAAGCCGTTTGCGACCCCGGCCAACTCCTGCTCGATGAGCAGTCCGACGGGCTCGACCTCGTCGAGCGGCTCACGCACGACGTGACCTGCGCCGAGGATCGCCAACATCGGCGAATCCCGTCGTCGGCCCGCAAGCAGCCGGCAAGCCATTCCTCTCTCGCGCCCCGGCCCCCCTGACCCGACGCGGTCGAGCAGGACGATCCGATCGAGTTGGTCGCCCAAGTGCTCGAGCAGGCGCACATGCCCTGCCGTGAAGCGCCCGTCACCGGAGAAGACCTCCGCCGACGGCGGCAGACTCCAGAGTGCGTCGGAAGCCACCCTGCCGGTCGAGAGCACCGGCTGCACGACGTCGTCGAGCTCATCGTACGACCACTCGAAGGCGAGGGCGCGAACACGGAGACGTGACACGAGTCCGAGAATCGCGCGCGGGGTCTGTGCGACGCCGTGAATTTCGCCGAGAAGGAAGAGACCCGTACGGTCGAGCGAGGCGGCCCCCACAGTGAGCGCCGCGGGCGGCGGTGCGAGATCGGTGAGCCGATAGTCGGCCACCGCCCGCTCGAATGCCGCACGCCCAGTCGTCATTCAGGCATATCCAGGCAGCTCAGATCACCGTTGGCGTCAGCCACACCGAGCATCAAGCGATGTCATGGAGGCAGTACTAGCGGTCGCGCCGCCAGAGCAGGAGCGTCAGCGGCAGAAAGGCTGCGACAGCGAGATACGGCGCCAGCACGATGCGGTCGGGGCGGTGTCCCTGGACCACCGTAGGCCCGCTGCCGAGGATATCGCGAGCCTTCTGTATGGCCGCTGCAAGGGTGGTCTCGTCGTAGACGCTGCCCTGGGTTGCCGCCGCAAGTCGGACGAGTATCGAGCGGGCCGCCGGGTTGGGCTTGTACTGGGGCTCGGGAACGCCGTTCGTGAAGACCTGCTCGTTTGCGGCCCAAAACTGGAAGAAGATGGTCTCGATCGTCGCTTGACGAAGGCTTCGTCCGACGGCTGCTTCGGAGACGCGCGTGCTCTCGCCATCGGTGAGCACGACGAGGAGCCGGTGGCTGGCAGCGGGAGAGTAGAAGCGCTGGGTCGCGACGTCGGCCAGCGAAGCGAGGCTCGTCGCGTTCGTGCCGACAGGTTGCTCGGGCGCGATGAAGCTCGAGCCCGGCGGGGGGCGCTCGATGCCGATTGCACGCTCGAGCGTCGCTCGGAAAACATCCTCGTTTGTGCTCGGAAACAGGTGGGGCAGCACCCTGTTCGTCAACGAGGCAATGCCTACTGGCACGCCGGGCAGCGAGCCGCGCAACCGGGCCGCTGCCGCCTTGGCTCGCTCGAAGCGCGCCGGAGCGGCGAGACTGCGCTGCGCGAGCATGGAGCGCGAGATGTCGATGACCATCAGCACCTCTGCGTCCGTGCGTATGCGGCGTGTCGTCGTGCGCTCAAGGAGCGGCTGTGTCGCCGCAAGGCCCAGTAATCCTGCTACCGCGAAGACCGCGATGATGGGGACGAGACGGAGACGCATCGGCAGCTCGGGAAGCCCGAGGGCTCGCCGCACACGAGCGGCGCGTCTCGAGACGCCGAGAAACGCCACCGCCGGGAGGAGGACGACGAGAGCGATCAGGCCGCCCAGAGGTGTCAAGAGCTCGACGGTCACCCAAGCCCCCTGCCGAGCACGCCGTTAGTAGCCGGTGCCTGGGGTACCAGTCGCAGCGCCCCTGGAGCGGTTGGGGCTCCCTGAGGGATTGGGTGCTGCTCCTCCCCTTAGGCTCAGGCCCGCGCTTCGTTGTCGCAGCGCATACTCGAGGTTGAACTTGGCTTCGTTGTTATCCGGATTCAGGGCAATCGCCTTCTGCAAGTTCGAGAGGGCGACCTTCAGGGCCGCTGCCTGCTCCTCGGAGCTCGCGACAGGCGTGGCGAGGAAAAGCACGCCGAGGAGGGTCATCGCTCTCGAGCGCCGCGCGGGATCGCCGCCGCCCGCTGCGATCGCCTCGAGTCGCGCCTGTGCCTCCGCACGTTGGAGCAAAACCTTCGTGTCGGAGGTCGCTACATCCTCGAGCCTCGCGAGCCGAACCGCGCGCACAGCCCGTCGGAATGCCAGATCGTCGTCGACGCCGAGGCTGTTCCGCGCCGCTGCGAGCGGGACGAGTGCCTCGGGATTCCACAGGTCACCGGCGCTCGGAGCCGCCTGGTATCGGACGTCGTCTGCGGGTAGCGCATCGCGCCAGTGCGAGACATCGGCGGCGAGAAGGACGAGAAGGGCGGCCGTCGCAAGGCAGACAAGTGTCCCGACGACGAGTCCGGCTCGCCTCACGCGTGCCTCGTTCGCGCACGCGGCAGGCCGAGGCGGCCTGCGAAACGCTCGTGGGCGGCAAGCACCGCGAGGAGAAAGCCGCCGAGGGCGAGGAACCCGGCAGGGAGCTCCACCCGGGTCTTGGTCCCCACCCGCTGCGGATTTCGTAGCTCGGACGGCCCAATCAGCGCGCTCTTGCCGAGAAGCTCCTCGAAGACCGTAAGCCCGGCTTTCAATGGCGAGAGCGCGACGACCCGAATGGTGAATGACTGCCGGCGCAGCTCGGCAAGCGTTCGGGCAAGCTCCGGGACGTCCTCAGGTGCTGTGACGAGGTCGCTGAGGAGCAGGATGAAGCCGTTCTTCACTCCGTCTCGGACGAGTATGTCCCGTGCGAGCTCGAGCGCCGAGGAGATCCTCGTCCCCGCCGAAAAGCTCTCGGACCACGGGTTCACCGGCAGCCCCGCGTCCACTCGGGTTGCGCGGCGAGGCACGAGGAAACGGACGAGCGGACGGAGCTCCGATGCCGGCGTCCCCGGCGGCAGCAGCTCGTAGGCCAGATCCGAGAAGATCACGAGCCCCACAGAGCCGTCCTCGTCGATCAGCCGGCGCACGGTCCTGCGGATGTCCTTGTAGTCCTCGTCTCCGATGCTCAACGAGAGATCGACGACGAGGACACCGGACCCCTCCGGCAGGAGTCCCGGTTTGCCCGGATCGAGCCCGCGTGCCGACGCGGTCGCCAGCGCGAGCAGGACCAGGGCGGCAACGACGAGGACGACCTGGAAGAGGCGCGTGCGAAGCGACACGAGCCGCAGCGCCTGCGCGTCGTGGCTGTCGACCGCCGGCCACCTATTCCGGATGCTCATGCAGCTCCTACCCAAAGCGCCGAGCGAGCCCGGACCGCCAGTCCGTTCGTCTCCCGAACCCCCGGCACCGGCTCCGACCACGCGAGTGCTCGGGACGCTAGCGCCAACTTCATGTCGCCACGCTCGGCCAGCGCCGCCGCCACGAGCTCGAGCGCACGGCGCTGATCGCCCGCGCCGTCCACCCACGCAGAGTCCTCGAGCAGCGCAAGGGCGCGTTCGAGCGGTGTCAGAACCGGCTCCGGAGGCCCATCCGCCCTCGGACGGGTCGGCGAACCGCGACGCGGCCGGACGAGGTAGGCGAACGCGCCGGCCGCGGACGCGAGCAAGGTGCCTGCCGCGAGCAGCAGCGCGAAGAGGAGGCCCGGAGTCACGGCGTAGGTGACGGCGGGCAGCGAGAGGAGGTCTGCCCGCCACCCGGTCAGGGACACGCCGGAGCTCTGAGCAGCCCTCGCCGAATACCGTGCGCCGACGAGGAGCCGAGGCCAGGGCACTTGAAGCGAGCCACGATCACTGCTTACGGCTCCTTCCGGGGCTGTGTATGTCACTTGCGCCTGCCCGAAGGTCTGAATGGCTTTGTCGAGCAGGACCGCGGTTTCGTCGGTCGATACGCAGGAGCTCGCCAGACAGCGCAGCACGAACGACATCCGAAGGTAGGTGATCGTCTCCGCGTCCCGGCGCAGGCGTTCGGGGCTCGAGACGCGCTTCCAAGGTGAGAAGTCGGTCTGTACGCGGACCGAGTCGGGATCGACGCGGTTCCGATCGAGCGTCACCTCGACGAGCGCGGTCACGGTGTCTCCGAAGAACATGCTTCGCGGAGAGAGATCGGTGCGAGCCTCGATCGCGGGCGCACCCTCCGCGGTCGCAGTCAACTCGCCTTTACCTCCGCGATCCCAGGTGACGAGTACGAAGACGAGGGCGGTCAGCCCTGCAACCACGGCGAGCGACACGCCCACGAGCACACGATCTCGACTCACGCGCTTACGCTCCCAGAACCCGCCGCGTCCGGCGCAGGTCCGTCCAGGCGAGAAACGGGGCGAGAATCTCGGCCGGGTCGCTCGAGGAGACGAGGATCGGGTCGACATCGATAACGCGAAACGTCTCGAGCAAGTCCTGCACGCGCTCCTCGTTCGCCGCCCTGCGGGCTGCTGCTTCCTTCGCCCTTAACCGGACGGGCACGACGCGCCCGGTGCTCGGGTCGCGGAGTGAGACGACGATCCCGCTGATGTCGGGGAAGCTCTGCTCCCATGTCGGATCCTGGATCACGACCGGGACGATGTCCCAACGGTGCTCGACTGCCGTCAACCACATCTCTTTAGACGGCGCTGGGACGAAATCGGAGAGTACGAAGACGAACGTGCCCGCGCTGACCGCACGCGGGTGTTCTGCGAGGTGCACGATCGAGCGCTCGAGCCAGTCGGCTGGGCCGCCGAACTCCGTCGACCAGAGGCGCGGGTCCTGGAGCTCGATCATCTTCCGCTCACCCTTCGGCTGTCGCCAATGGGGATTGCCGTCTGCGTAGTCCAGGTAACCCACGAATCCGCCCGCAGCGCCCGTGCTCGCAAGAATCATCTCGACGATGTGACGCATCGCGAGCGGCTTGTCGAGCCACGGAAGCGGGAACGTGAAGTACGACATGCTCGGGCGGCGGTCGCAGACGATGACGACCTTCGGCGCCTCCTCCGCGAAGCGCTCGCGGACGAGGAACTCGTCGCTGCCCTTGGCCGTGGAGAGCCGTGCAGAAGCCGCCCAGTCGATCGCGTCGATGTCGTCGCCCGGGCGGTACAGCCTCGACCCGGCGGTGTCCGACCCAACGCCTCTACGGAGACTCCGCACCGTGCCGAACGAGAGCCCGATCACGCGCCGCCGCGGAACGAGCGTAAACGTCAGCCGCGCGTTCGTCACGACGACGGGCCCGGAGCTCCCAAGGGAGTGGAGGCAAGCCGACTGTGCGCGATGGGCGGCGCGAGGCAAGGACGCAGGGAGCGCCCAGATGAGGAATATGGACGCGACCGAGGACGCAGCATCGCGCCATGCCGGCGCGTCAGGTCGCTCTCGGTCTCCATTCCGTTGGGGCTCCTTACACGAGACGGGGGTGCTCGAAGAGCGGATCCTCTTCGGACCCGGGACGCGGCGCCACCCCGAGGCAGCTGAGACGGAACTCCTCGACGGCTTCCGCCCACCCGGACGAACGGGCACGCGCGACGAAGCTCGGCGTGAAGACGACGCGGTGGACGAGCACCGAGACGAAGAGGCGCTCGACGTCCTCCGGGGTCACATAGCCGCGTCCGTCCAGCAGGGCCCACGCGCGTGCCGCGCGCTCGAGGGCGAGGCTGCCCCGGACCGAGCTGCCGATCACGACGGCGTCCTGGTCGCGAGTTGCACGCACGAGCTCGACGAGCCAGCGGTGGAGGACATCGTCGACGTAGACGCGCTGTGCTGCCGCGCGCAGCTCCCGCACCTCCTCGATCGTCACGACCGGCCCGAGCGCATCGAGCGGGTGCGCGAAGCGCTGCTCGACGAGGATTCGGAGCTCGTCGTCGAGGCCGGGATATCCGAGGGCCGTCCGCAGGAAGAAGCGGTCGAGCTGCGCCTCCGGGAGCGGGAACGTGCCCTCGTACTCGATCGGGTTTTCAGTGGCGAGGAGCAGGAAGGGGGATGGGAGCTCCCTCGTCACCCCGTCCACGGTCACCTGATACTCGGCCATAGCCTCGAGGAGCGCCGACTGGGTCTTCGGGGTTGCGCGGTTGATCTCGTCCACGAGGACGACGTTCGCGAAGATCGGCCCCGGGCGGAACTCGAAGTCCCGCGTCCTCTGATCGAAGACCGAGAGCCCTGTCACGTCCGTCGGCTGAAGGTCCGGCGTGCACTGGATGCGTGACGGCGTCGCGTCTTCGATCGTCCCGGCGATTGCGCGGGCCAGAACCGTCTTGGCGGTGCCAGGCACGTCCTCGAGAAGGACATGGCCGCCGCAGACGAGCGCGGTCAGGACGAGCTTGATTTCCTCGCGCTTCCCGTAGACGACGCTCTCGATGTTGTCGATGAACCGCGTAACGATCTCGCTTGCGCGCGCGAAGCGCTCGGGCCCTTCCTCACGGTCGGCTAAGACCCGCTCCACGCCCCAGATGCTATCCGGACCTAGAGCAGCGCTTCGGCGCCGCCGACGACCTCGAGGATCTCCTGCGTGATCTCGGCCTGGCGAGCCCGGTTCATCCGCAGCGTGAGCGTGTCGATGAGCTCCCCCGCGTTCTTCGACGCGTTCCGCATCGCGGTCATCCGAGCCCCTTGCTCGGAGGCGGTCGACTCGAGGAGCGCGCGATAGATCTGCGTCTCGATGTACACGGGGAGCAGCCGTTCCATGATCTCGTCGGGCTCGGGCTCGAAGATGAAGTCACCGCGGAGAGTGTCGGCGGCGCGCTCGTCGTCGTCGGTCTCGAGGATCTCCGGTGAGATCGGGAGGACGTCCTGCTCGGTCACCCGCTGTGTGAGCGCCGAGACGTAGGTGTTGTAGACGAGCGTGACACGATCGACCTCCCCCTCGGTGAAGAGCTCGGCGACGCGGTGTGCTATCGCCTGCGCGTCCTCGTAGGCAGGCCGGTCGGTGAAGCCCATGTACGCAGCCGCGAGCTCGCGCCGGCGGAAGAGCAGCGTGGAGCGCCCTTTCTTCCCGACCGCGACCCAGCGAACGGTCTTTCCTTCAGCCTGCAAGGAACGCTCGAGCGCGAGCGCCCGCCGGATGACCTGGGCATTGAAGGCGCCGGCGAGACCGCGGTCCCCGGTCAGTGGAACGATGGCAACCGTCTCCACCTGCTCCCGCTGCTCGAGTAGCGGGAGCCGGACCGAGCTGGCGGCGCGACCGACGCCCGCGATGAGCTCGTTCATCGTCTCCGCGTACGGGCGCAGCGCCTTGATCCGCGTCTCCGCCCGGCGTAGCTTGGCCGCGGCGACGAGCTCCATCGCACGCGTGATCTTGCGCGTGTTGCGGACGGAGCCGATGCGTCGCTTGATGTCCTGTACAGAAGCCATGCGCTACCCGGCGAGCCCCTTCTCCTCCTCGACCGAGAAGACTCCGAGAAACCGGTCGAGCTCCGCCTTCAGCTTGGCCTCCGTCTCCTCGGCGATGTCCCCGGACTCGCGGATCGACGTGAGGATCGCGCCGTCCGTGCGCAGATGCTCGCGGAGCTCGTCGTGAAAACGCGGCACCTGGCCCACCGGGATCTTGTCGAGGTAGCCGTTGATCCCAGCGTAGATCGCTACGACCTGCTCCTCGAAGGGCCACGGCTGGTACTGCGGCTGGTTCAGCGTCGCGACCATCCGCTCCCCGCGCCCGAGAGCGTTCTGGGTCGCCTGGTCGAGCTCGGAGCCGAACTGGGAGAAGGCCTCCAGCTCGCGATACTGCGCGAGGTCGAGCCGGAGGCGTCCCGCGACCTTGCGCATCGCCCGCTGCTGGGCGTTGCCGCCGACGCGGGATACGGAGGTGCCGACGTTGATCGCCGGGCGGACGCCCGAGAAGAACAGGCTCGACTCGAGGAAGATCTGCCCGTCGGTGATCGAGATCACGTTCGTCGGGATGTAGGCCGCGATGTCGCCCGCCTGCGTCTCGATGATGGGGAGCGCGGTGAGCGAGCCGCCGCCGAGCTCGTCGGAGAGCTTGCAGGCGCGCTCGAGCAGCCGCGAGTGCAGATAGAAGACGTCACCCGGAAAGGCCTCGCGCCCCGGCGGGCGCCGAAGGAGCAGCGAGAGCTGCCGGTATGCATCGGCGTGCTTCGAGAGATCGTCGTAGATGAGGAGTGCGTGCTTGCCGTTGTAGAGGAAGTACTCGCCCATGGCGCAACCCGCAAACGGCGCCATCCATTTGATCGGCGCGGCCTCCCGCGCGGGCGCCGAGACGACGATCGTGTACTCCATCGCGCCGGCGTCCCGGAGCCTCTCGACCACCTGCGCGACGGTCGAGCCCTTCTGGCCGACGGCCACGTAGACGCAGATCACGTCTCCACCGCGCTGGTTCAGGATCGTGTCGATGGCGATCGCGGTCTTCCCGGTCGAGCGATCGCCGATGATCAGCTCGCGTTGTCCCCGCCCGATCGGGATCATCGAGTCGATGGCCTTGAGGCCAGTCTGCAGCGGCTCCTTCACCGGCTGCCGGCTGATCACCCCGGGTGCCTTGAACTCGAGCGGCCTGCGCTCGGTGGCCTCGATCGGCCCAAGCCCGTCGAGCGGGTTGCCAAGCGGGTCGACCACGCGACCGAGGAGACCGTCGCCCACGGGCACGCTCATGACCTCGCCGGTGCGACGAACGGGCTCGCCTTCCTTGACCTTCTGCCATTCCCCGAAGAGCGCTGTCCCGACGTTGTCCTCCTCGAGGTTGAACGCGATGCCGACGACACCGTGCTCGAGCTCGAGCCGCTCGAGGGCGATGCAGTTCTCGAGGCCGTGGATGCGGGCGATGCCGTCGCCGACCTGCAGGACGGTGCCGACCTCGGAGAGGTCGGTCTCGACATCGAACTCCTTGATCCGGTCCTTCAGGATCGCGGTGATCTCTTCGGGGCGTAGCTTCACATGTGCTCCTTATGTAGTGCGCAAGGTCGGAATCCGCTCGCGCGGCTTCCGACCGCGCGAAGATCCCTAAAGGCGTCCGCTTCGCGGCCGCGGGGTCTCGGGTTCACATTTACCTTCTCGTTGTCACTAGCTCTTGGCGGAGGCGCTCGAGCCGGCCGCGGACGCTGCCGTCCGCGCGGAAGGATCCGACCTGGAGGACCATCCCGCCGACGAGGCTGGGATCGACCGAGCGGGTGGCCTCAACGGTGCGGCCGGAGGCCTTCTCGATCGTCTCGACGATGGATCGAGCCTCCTCGTCGGAGAGCTCGTGCGCGGTGGTGAGCTCGAGAGATAGGCGATTCTGGGCCTGGCCGACGAGGGCGTCGAGCTCAGCGTTCATGTCCGTAAGCTCGCCGGCGCGCCCCTTCTCGGCGACGAGCCGGACGAAGTTGCGGACGAGCCCGTCGGCGCCTGCGCTGATCTCGTCGAGCACGTCCGCCTTTCCCGCCGGGTCGACCTGCGGGTTGCGGAGGAACGCGCGTAGCTCCGGCACCTCATCGACCGCGGCTGCCAGGGCCGCGAGCTCGGAGGCGACCTCCTCGAGCTTCCCCTCCTCCTGAGCCGCTTGGAAGAGCGCGCGGGCGTACATGCGGTGGGCGACCGCCACTAGACGGTCTCTTTCTCCAACGCGGAGAAGTCGAGCTCGGCGATCGCCTCGTCGATCAGGCGGCGCTGGTCTTCGGCGTCGAGGACCTTGCCGGTGACGCGCGCGGTCGCCGCGAGGGTCAGGTCGGCGACCTCCGAGCGGATCTGGTCGAGCGAGCGCTTGGTCTCCGCCTCGATCTGACGTTTCGTCTCCTCGAGGCGGCGCTGCCGCTCGACTTCGGACTCCTGCTTCACCCGCTCGACCTGCGCGTCGGCAACCTTGCGGGCCTCCGCGAGAATGCCCGCCGCCTCACCCTTCGCCTGGCCCATCAGCTGCTTGTGCTGCTCGAGCAGCTCCCGCGCTTCGTTGCGTGCTTGGTCGGCGTCCTCGACAGCCTTGCGAATGCGATCTCGCCGGTCTTCGATCCCCTTCTGGATGCGCGCGAAGGCGAACCGCTTGAGGACATAGAACGTGATCCCGAAGCAGATCAGCGTCCAGATCATCAGCCCCGGGACGACGTCGATCAGCCCCCCTGAGGTCTCCTCTTGCGCGAGCGGCAGGAACGACATCGGCTCAGTTGTGCGCAAGACCAGCATCCGCTAGCGCGGATTCTGGTCGCGCGAAAATCCCTGAAGGCGTCCGCTTCGCGGCCGCGATGTATGTGGTTTTCACATCAGCTCCTAGATCAGG
>JBPCJB010000212.1:0-24763 GCA_051005735.1 Gaiellaceae bacterium
CCTGACACGCTCCCACCCTCTACGGCCTGGTCAGGTCGTTCGGCAGAGGCGCCTCCACCAACTCGATCCCCGAGATCGAGAACGCCCGCTTCCTGCTCGTGATCGGCTCGAACACGACCGAGGCGCATCCGGTGCTGGCGCTGCGGATCAAGAAGGCGGTGCGGAAGGGCGCGACGCTCGTCGTCGCCGACCCGCGCGCGATCTGGCTGACGAAGATCGCGAAGCGCCACCTCCAGCTCCGGCCCGGCTCGGATGTCTGGCTCCTGAATGCGATCATGCACACGATCCTCGAAGAGGGCTTGCACGACGAGGCCTACGTGCGTGAGCTGACCGAGGACTTCGAGGCCGTGCGCGAGGTCGTCGCACGCTACTCGCCGGAGGAAGCCGAGCGCTGGACGGGCGTACCGGCCGAGGCGATCCGCGCGACCGCGCGCGAGTACGCGACCGAGCGGTACGCGGCGATCTTCTACACGCTCGGCATCACGGAGCACGCCTGCGGCGTCGACAACATCTGGTCGCTCGCGAACCTCGTCCTGATGACCGGCCACCTCGGCTACGAGTCGACCGGGCTGAACGCGCTGCGCGGGCAGAACAACGTCCAGGGCTTGAACGACTCAGGCGCGAACCCCACCTACCTGCCCGGCTACCAGCCGGTCGACGACCCGGTCGTGCGGGCGAAGTTCTCCGAGGCCTGGGGCGTCGAGGTGCCGGAGCGTGCCGGCTTCAGGCTCGACCAGATCATGTCCGGCCTCCACGACGACCGGATCAAGGCGCTCTACCTGATCGGCGAGAACCCGGGTCACACCGAGCCGAACGCACATCACGTGGCCGAGGGCCTCTCGAAGCTCGAGTTCCTCGTCTCGCAGGACATCTTCCTGAGCGACACGGCCGAGAAGTACGCGGACGTCGTCTTACCCGCCTCGAGCTTCGCCGAGAAGGACGGCACCTTCACGAACACCGAGCGGCGAGTCAACCGCGTCCGCGCGGCCGTGCCGCTGCCGGGGAACGCGCGCGGCGACCGGCAGATCGTGCTCGACCTGGCGCGCGCGCTCGGGTGCGAATGGCCCGACTACCCGGACGCGGAGTCGGTCTGGAACGAGCTCGCCGACCTCTGTCCGAACTGGTTCGGGATCCGCTACTTCCGGCTCGAGGACGAGGGGCTCCAGTGGCCGGTCGCCTCGCTCGAGGATGAGGGCTCGCGCTTCCTGCACGAGAAGACGACTGCTCGTCCATCCGGACGCGGCAAGTTCCACCCGGTCGAGTACCAACCGCCGATCGAGGAGCCGGATGCGGACTATCCGTTCGTCCTCTCGACCGGGCGGACGCTCTACCACTACAACTCGGGCGCGATGACGATGCGCGAGGACGGGATCACCGACAAGCAGCGCGATCCGTTCTTCGAGATCTCAGCTGAGGATGCGTCGTCACTTGGGGTTCTGGACGGCGACTGGGTGCGGCTCGTCTCCCGCCGCGGCGACCTCCAGGCGCGGGCGCAGGTGTCGGCCCGCGTCTTCCCCGGGCTCGTCTGGATGGCCCTCCACTTCGCCGAGGCGAAGGTGAACTGGCTCACGCACGACGTCGGCGATCCGCTGATCGGGACGCCCGAGTACAAGGTCTCGGCAGTCCGGCTGGAAGTCGTGTGATCGGAAGCCCGCGGCGGCACGAAACGGAGTGCGAGTCGACGCAGGGTCTGTTGGGGCCGGACGATCCGGAGGGCGCGATCGCGACGACCGACCACCAGACCGCCGGGCGCGGCCGGCTCGGCCGGAGCTGGGTCGAGGCCCCGGGCACCTCGATGATGGTCTCCGTCTTGTTGCGCCCCCCGCCGGAGCGCCGCGCTCAGGAGCTCTCGCTCGTCGCGGCAGTCGCCGTGGCGCTCGCGATCGAGGACGCGACGGGGCTCGCGGCGCAGATCAAGTGGCCGAACGACGTCCTGCTCGCACGACGGAAGGTCGCGGGAATCCTCGCCGAGCTGAGGGACGGC
The DNA here is from genome assembly GCA_051005735.1 of Gaiellaceae bacterium. Classification (GTDB taxonomy): domain Bacteria; phylum Actinomycetota; class Thermoleophilia; order Gaiellales; family Gaiellaceae; genus Gaiellasilicea. Next base: position 1,985 of record JBPCJB010000212.1, read on the forward strand.
GCCGTGATCCTCGGGATCGGGCTGAACGTCAATCAGACACGGGAGGAGCTGCCGCTCGACGCGAAGGTCGCGCCCGCATCGCTGCGTACGGTCGACGGGCGGGCTCGTGACCGCGAGGAGGTTCTGACGCTGGTGCTCGAGCGGCTCGATGCGTGCTACAACGCCTGGCGCGGGGGCGGCCTCGATGCGGTGTACGACGATCTTGGCTCGCGCGACTTCCTCCGCGGCCGGCGCGTCACGGTGGATGGCGTCGCCGGCGTGGCGTCACGGATCGAGCGCGACGGGCGGCTACGCGTCGACGGCGAGGTCGGCCCGCTCCTCGTCGAGAGCGGCGAGGTGCTGTTCGAGCGCTGAGCGCTCGTTGCAGAACGAAGCCTTGTGCCGTCGGGCCGCGCTTCGCGGCACGGTCGCGGCGTCCCCATTCGCCTCGATAGCACTGCTATCGAGGCTCCCTGCGTCCTGGCGCTCGCACCACGCATCGCGGCCCGACGACGAAGCGTCATTCTGCAATGAGCGCTGAGAGCTCGGCGGGCGTGTTCGCGTTCGCGAGCAACCGCTCGTCCACCTCGAGCACGGTGGAGTTGACGCCGCGCAGCGAGAGCTCGCCCGCCGCGAGTCGGCGTTCGAGCTCGGGCAGATCGGCCTTCGAGTAGGCCCCCGGCAGCGGCCCCGTCTGTGGAACGGCCTGCGCCTCGCCGAGCGCCCGCAGCACCTCCGGCGTGACGAGCGGGCAGTCGACCGGCAGGAAGACCACCGTCTCGTGGATGGACGCGCGCAGGCCGGCGATCACGCCCACGATCGGCGCGCGCAGCTCCGAGCGGTCGTCGAGAGCGGGAAACGGCAGCGCGAGCTCGCCTTCCTTGCCGACGGCGAGCCGCTCCTCGCACGCCGCGCCAAGCGTCCGCCAGGCCCGCTCGGCGAGCGTCTCGCCGCGAAACCGCGCGAGCGCCTTTGGCGAGCCGAAGCGCATCGACCCACCACCGACGAGCAGCACCCCCGAGAGCTCGAGGCTCAAGAGAAGGCTCGTGTTTTCAGAGACACAAGGCTTCTCGTCACGCCTCGAACCGCTCCGGGCAGGTGTAGACGTTAAACGAGCTGCCGCGGACGAAGCCGCAGAGCGTCACGCCCCGGTCGGCGGCGAGCTCGACCGCCAGCGACGAGGGGGCGCCGACGGCGACGAGGAGCGGGCAACCGGCCACGGCCGCCTTCTGCACGAGCTCGAAGGAGAGCCTGCCGCTGACGCAGAGGATCGAGTCGCGCAGCGGCAGCAGCTCGGCGTCGAACGCCCACCCGACCACCTTGTCGAGCGCGTTGTGGCGGCCCACGTCCTCGCGCAGGCAGACGAGCTCGCCGGCCGCCGAGAAGAGCCCGGTCGCGTGCAGGCCGCCGGTCGCCTCGAATCCGGCTTGCGCCGCGCGCAGCCGCTCCGGTAGCGAGAGCACGAGCGCCGCGCTCACGCGCAACTCGCTCTCGACTCGCGGCGCCTCGACGGAGACGGCCTCGAGCGCGCCCTTGCCGCAGACGCCGCAGGACGAGCTCGTGTAGAAGCTGCGCGCCAGCCGGTCGGGATCGAAACCGGGCGCGTCCACCTCGACGGTGTTGGCAGCGAGGTCGTCCGGGAGCCGCGCGTCCGCCGGCCGCAGACCCTCCGAGAGGCAGAAGCCGAGCGCGAGCTCCTCGTCGTGGCCGGGCGTTCGCATCGTCACAGCCACCGGCCGTCCTTCGATCCGGATCTCGAGCGGCTCCTCGACCGCGACGACGTCGGCCTCCTCGCCGCCCGGAACTCGCAGCACCCGGACGCGGCGCGTCGCCAGCGGAGGCGCCTCCATTAGCGCGGACGCCGCGTGACCGTGAGCTCGACGAGCCGCGGCCCCGCCGTGTCGATCAGCTCGAGCTCGACGCGGTCGCCTGGATCGAGCCGCGCCACCGCCGCCGTCAGCGCCCCCGCGGAGGCGATGAGGGCGCCGTCGAGCGCGACGATCACGTCGCCGGGCAGGACCTCGGCGCGCGCGGCCGGCCCGCCGTCGTAGACCTCCGTGACGCGGACGCCGCGCGTCGCGGGGTCGAGCCCGAGCGCCACCGCGGCAGAGTCCGACTCGACTGAGGCGATCGAGATCCCGAGCCAGGCGCGTGTGGCCTCGGGTTCGCTGCGGATCTCCTCGATGATCGGCAGGGCCGCGTCGATCTCGATCGCGAAGCCGATGTTCTCCGCCGCGCCGGCGCGCGCCGCTGCGGTGTTGATCCCGACGAGCCGCCCGGCGCGGTCCACGAGCGCGCCGCCGGAGTTGCCGGGGTTGATCGCAGCGTCGGTCTGCAGGAGCCCCTCGAGCCGGGCGCCGTCGCCGGGCTCGATCGTCCGGTTGAGGCCGGAGACGATCCCGCTCGTGACCGTCGGCCCGCCGAGCCCGAACGGAAAGCCGACGGCGATCACGTCGTCTCCGAGCCGCAGCGAGGACGAGCGTGCGATCCGGATCGGGACGAGATCTCGAGCGGAGACGCGCAGCACGGCCAGGTCTCGCTCGGGTGCGGTTCCGATCACGGTGCCGCGCAGCGGCCGGGTGTGGCGGCCGTCGTTGAACGCGACGGTGATCTCGCTCGCGCCGTCGACGACGTGATTGTTCGTGACGATGATCCCGGCCCGGTCGACGACGACGCCCGACCCCTCGCCGTTACCGCCGCCGACGACGGTCGTCCGGACATTCACGACCGACGGCAGCACGTCGGCGACCGCGTCTGCGATCGACCCTTCGTTCGAGCCGGACGACGCCGCGCCGACAGGCTCTGTCGTCGTTGCCACAGGCACGGTCGCGGTCGTCGTCGTGGTCGCAACTGCCGTGGGCGAGTCGTCGCCGCCGCTGCAACCCGCTACGACGAGCGCGGCAAGCAGGAGCGGCACGCGAGACCTCACGGGAGCCTCGGAAACGTCAGCGCGCCGGCGGCCGCTGCCGCTAGCAGCAGCACGAGCCCGCCCGCCAGGAAGCCGACCGTCACCTCCTGCTCGCGCTCGACCTTGCTGACCAGCGAGCCCAGCCGCTCATAGGCCTCGTTCAGGCCCGCGACGCTCTTCGCCTCGTAGGCCCGCCCGCCGGTAGTCGCGGCGATCTGCCGGAGCGTTGCGGCGTCGGGTGGGACGGGAATCACGCGGTTGACGCCGAAGCGGTCGAGCTCGATGATCCCTTCAGGTGTTCCGAGCGCGACCGTGTAAACCGGGATCTTGAACGACTTCGCCCGCTGCGCGCCCTGGAGCGGGCTGAGCAATCCGACCGTCTGCGACCCGTCCGAGAGGAGCAGGATCGCCGCCGGCGTCTGCTTCTCGGCGTCGGCGCCCGGCTCGGTCGGCCTCGTCGGCGCCGCGCGAACGACCTGAACCGCGCGTGCGATCGCATCCCCGATGTTCGTGCCGCGCTGCGGGTAGAGATACGAGAGCGAGTCGATCACGAAGACGTGGTCGTCCGTTGCCGGCGCCACGACCTCAGCCTGCTCCGAGAACGCGACGAGGCCGACCTGGAAGCGCGGGGGCAGCCGCTCGATGAACTGCCTCACCACGCCCTGGGCTGCCTCGAGCCGGGTCGGCGCGACGTCCTTCGCCTGCATCGAGCCGGAGACGTCGACGACGAGAACGACCGTCGCCTCCTCCCGGTCTGCGAGTCGCGTCATCGACGGCCTGGCGAACCCGACCAGCAGAGTCGCGAGCGCGAGCAGGAAGAGCGCGAGCCCGGCGTGGCGTCGCCAGGAGCGGCTCGACGCGGCGACACCCGCCAGCACGTCGAGATTCGTGTACCGCACCACATAGCGTGCCGGCCGGCGCTGGAGCCACCAGTAGCCGAGCAGGATCAGCGGCAGCGCGAGCAGGGTGAGGAGCAGGAGCGGGGCGCCGAAACTCACTTGACGCACACCGCGTGGATCTGCAGCTCGATCCGCACCCCGGCCGTCGGCCGGCCGCGGACCGTGACGAGGACACGACCATCGACGCGACGCGCGCTCGCGCGGATCGCGGCGAGCTGCGCCGCCGAGGGCGCCGTCCGCGTGCGGAAGGCGAGCGCGGTCGAGAAGGAGAGCAGCCGCTCGGTTCGCCGGCACGAGTGCGAGATCGACTGTCGTGCGCCGTCACGAAGCTGCACCGTCTTGACCCGCCGGGTCAGCGTCGGCCCTGGGGCCGCAGACAGCATCGAGCCAAGAGCAGCGGGTCGCGCCACGGCGGCGAGCCTCCGAGTGGGCTCGTAGGACGTCCGCGAGCGCCCGCCGCCGCCGCTCGCAGGAATGCAGCCGAGCAACGGCCTGAACGTTCCCGCTCGCTGCCGGGTCGCGGAGGCGACGAAGACGACGTCCCGTCCCGTCGTGATTCCGGGGCCGACCGGGCCGCCGAGCGCGCCGAGGAAGGTCACGTCGACACCGCCTCCGCTGCGCGGGAAGTCGGCGTCGAGGCCGCCCACGGTCTGCCCCGGCCCTGGGCACTGGACGCGGAAGTAGGTCGGCGTCGGCCCGACGGGCACGCTCACCCAAGGGCCGACGACGCGGATGCATTCCGGCAGGCCTTCGCACTCGGTGCCAGCGCTCGCCGCCGGCGCGCCGACACCTGAGCCGACCGCCGCCGCCAACAGCGCCAGGAGGAGGAGCCTGCTCACGGGAGCCGCCCGAAGAGGACTGCGGAAGCGGCGCCGGCGCCGAGGAAGAGCAGGGCGCCGGCTGCGGCGAAGAAGGCAGTGATCTCCCGCTCCTCGTCCTCGCGCCCGACCCTCGAGCCGAGCTCCTCGTACACCGCCCGGAGCCGCGCTCCGTCAGGAGCCTCGTAGAAGCGTGCGCGCGTCAGGGACGCGACCCTGCGAAGCGTCCTCGGATCCGGCGGCACGGTCACGCGCTCGACGAAACCGTCGGGATTGCGGACCTCGACCACACCTTGGGCGGTGCCGAGCGCGACTGTCGAGATCGGGATCGCGAGCGCCCGCCCCCGCCGCGCCGCCGCAACGGGCGTCTGCTCGCCGATCGTCTGCGCCCCATCCGAGAGCAGCACGATCGCCGCCGGCGGCCGCTGCCCGTTCGAGCCGCGGACACGCTCGGCCACCTGAACCGCGCGCGCGATCCCGCCGCCGAGCGCCGTACCGTCGCCGGGGCGCAGGTTCGCAAGCGCGCGCTCGGCGAGCTCGCGATCGGCGGTCGGCGGCAGGACGACCGCCGCGCCCTGCGCGAAGGAGACGATGGCGACTCGGTAGCCCTCCGGCAGCTTCGCGAGGAACGCCCGGACGGCGTTCTGCGCCGACGCGAGCCTCGTCGGCTTCACGTCGGTCGCGACCATCGAGCGCGAGACGTCGATCGCGAGGACGACGGTCGCCTCCTCACGCGGTACCGAGACGGTCGCGTGCGGGCGAGCAAGGCCCGTCGCGATCAGCGCGAGGGCGAGGAGCGCGAGCGCCGGCGCCAGGTGGCGGAGGCGGCCGGGCCTGCGGCCGAGCAGGTTCGGGATGAGGGCGGGATTCGCGAACGCGCTCGCCTGGCTGCGGCGGCGGCGCTCGAGCAGCATGTAGCCGCCGAGCGCGAGCGGGACGAGGAGGAGCGCGAAGAGCGCGAGCGGGATGGCGAAGCTCAACGCGCAGCTCCACGGAGGCGCAGGTAGCCCGCGAGCGGCCGCAACCAGTCGCCCGCGGTGGAGAGCACGACGTGGGCGACGCCGAGCGAGCGCAGCTCGCTGGCGATCTCTGCCCGGTCTGCAGCGGCGGCTGTGGCAAAACGATCTCTCAGGCGGCGGTTCGCCGTATCGACGCGAAGCTGCCTACCGGTCTCGGGATCGACGAGCCGCAGCTCACCGACGTTCGGCAGCGCCTCCTCGCGCGGATCCCGCAGCTCGATCGCGAGCACGTCGTGCCCTCCCGCAAGCCGCAGGAGCGGCGGGCGCCAGTCGCGTGGGCCGCGGAAGTCGGAGGCGACGATCACGAGCGAGCGCTGGCGGGCAAGCCGCGAGACGAGCCCCAGCGCCTCGCCGAGCGAGGTGGCGCCGCCTCCCTCCACGGCGGCCTCGCGGCGGAGCTCGAGCAGGACGCCGAGCATGCCTGCGCGGCCCTGCCGCGGTGGGAAGACGCGCGGCTTTCCGTCCCCGAACGCGAGCAGGCCGAGCCGGTTCCCGCGGCGGCTCGCGAGATGTCCGAGCGCGAGCGCGACGCCCTCGGCCACGTCCGCCTTCCGTCGGTCAGCGGTGCCGAAGGCCATCGAGGGCGAGACGTCGAGCGCCAGCCAGGTGACGAGGACGCGCTCGGCCAGGTCGACGCGGACGTGCGTCTCGCCGGTCCGAGCGGTCACGTTCCACTCGATCCGGCGGACGTCGTCACCGGCGACGTACGGCCGCACCTGCGCGAGCTCGCTTCCCGCGCCGAGCAGTGACGAGCGGTGATCGCCGGCGAGCATTCCCTCGACCCGGCGGCGCACGGTCAGGTCGAGCGCGCGGAGCAGCGGCTCCGAGAGCGGCCCGGGACCGGGCTGAGCCGGATCCCGGAGGGCGCCCACGGGAGCCGCGCTCCTCACGCGGCGGTCTCCGCTCGCCGCAGCTCGAGCTCGGGCTTCGGAACCGCGGCGAGCACCCGGTCGAGGATCGAGTCGGCGTCGACCTCTTCCGCGAGCGCCTGGTAGCTCAGCACCAACCGGTGGCGGAGGGCGTCCTTCGCGAGCGTGGCCACGTCTCCGAGGACGACGTAGTCGCGTCCGCGCAGGAAGGCGAGCGCCCGCGAGGACTGGACGAGGCTGATCGGCCCGCGCGGGCTGGCCCCGAAGGCGACGAGCGGCGCCAGCTCGGTGAGCCCGTGCGCCGCGGGCGCACGCGTGGCCGTCGCCAGGTCGACCGTGTAGCTGATGATCCCCGGGTCGACGTAGACCTCCGCGACCGCCGCCTGGAGCGTCCGCAGCTGCTCGAGCTCGACGACGCGACGGAGCTCCGGCGGGCCGCCGAGCGAGCGCTGCACGATCGTCAGCTCCTCGTCGTGCTCTGGATAGCCGACGAGGATCTTGAGCATGAAGCGATCGATCTGCGCCTCGGGAAGCGGGTAGGTGCCCTCCGACTCGATCGGGTTCTGCGTCGCCATCACGAGGAAGGGATTCGGGACGGAATGCGTCGCCGAGCCGATCGTGACCTGGTGCTCCTGCATCACCTCGAGGAGCGCCGACTGCACCTTCGCCGGGGCGCGGTTGATCTCGTCCGCGAGCAGGAAGTTGCAGAAGACGGGTCCGAGCTCGGTCTCGAACGTGCCGGCGCCCTGCCGGTAGATCCGTGTTCCGACGAGGTCCGAGGGCACGAGGTCGGGCGTGAACTGGATCCGCTGAAACGAGCCGCCGAGCACCTGCGCGGTCGTCTTGATCGTCAGCGTCTTCGCGAGGCCGGGCACGCCCTCGATCAGGAGGTGGCCGCCGGCGAGCAGGCAGACGAGCACCCGCTCGAGCATCGCGTCCTGCCCGGCGATCACGCGCTTGATCTCGAAAAGAGCCGTCTCCAGCAGCTCCCGGGGCTCCGGCAGCTCTGGAGGCTCTGGGGCGATCGACGTCACGTGGGCTCCTTTGCTCGCGAGGAAGGCTTCGGGGCGGTGCTCAGTCCGATTCCAGCAAGAACGGCCTAAGAGCAGGTTAAGGATCCGCGCAAGTCTCGGGTAGCGGCGCGCAGAGCGCGTCCGCGCGAGCTACTCGACGGTGACGGTCTTCGCGAGGTTGCGTGGCTGATCGACGTTCAGGCCGCGCAGGCGTGCGATCCGGTAGGCCAGGAGCTGCAGCGGCAGCACCGCGAGCGTCGCCTGGAGGAAGTTCGGCGTCTTCGGCACGTAGATCACGTCGTCGGCGTGATGTTGGATGTCCTCGTTCCCGTCTGTCGCGATCGCGATCACGTGCGCGCCGCGCGCCCGCGTCTCCTGGATGTTCGAGACGATCTTGTCGTAGACGTGGATGTCGGTCGCGACGACGACGACGGGCGTGTCCGAGTCGAGGAGCGCGATCGGCCCGTGCTTCATCTCGCCGGCCGAGTACGCCTCGGTCGGGATGTAGGAGATCTCCTTCAGCTTCAGCGCCCCCTCGAGCGCCACCGGCAGGCCGATGTGGCGGCCGAGGTAGAGGAAGAAGGGCTTGTCGTAGAAGCGCCGTGCGATCTCCTCGATCGGATGGTCGCCGTCGAGGAACTGACTCATCTTCGCCGGCAGCTCGTAGACCTGATCGAGGATGAAGCCGAGCTCGCCGGGATCCATCGTCCCGCGGACCTGCGCCATCTTCAGAGCGACGAGATAGAAGAGCGCGATCTGCGCGGTGAACGTCTTCGAGGCCGCGACGCTGACCTCGAGGCCGCAGCGCGTGTAGAGAACCGACTCGACTTCGCGCGTGATCTGCGAGCCCATCATGTTCGTGATCGCGAGCGTGTGCGCGCCCTTCTTCTTCGCGAGCTTCATCGCCTCGATCGTGTCGCGCGTCTCGCCCGACTGGGAGACGCCGATCACGAGCGTGTCGGGCCCGATCACCGGATTGCGGTAGATCCACTCCGAGGCGATATCGGGCTCGACCGGTAGCCGCGCCCACTCCTCGAGCACGTAGCGGGCAACCACGCACGAGTGGTAGGCGGTGCCGCATGCGAGCAGGACGATCCGGCGTAGGTTGCGCACCTCCTCGTCCGAGAGCCCAAGGCCCTCGAGCTCGAGCCTGCCGTGGCGGACCCGGTCGCCGATCGTCTCGGCGACGGCCTCCGGCTGCTCGTAGATCTCCTTGAGCATGAACGTCTCGTAACCGCCCTTTTCGGCGCCCTCGTCGTCCCAATCGAGCTCGACGAGCCGATGCTCGACCGGCGCGGCGTCCTTCGCGCGCAGGTAGCGAACGCCGCCCGGCTCCAGGACGACGATGTCGCCGTCGTCCGGAAACTGGACGGTGCGGGTCTCGCGGAGGAAGGCGACGGCGTTCGAGGCAAGGAACATCTCGCCTTCGCCGACCCCGACGACGAGCGGCGTCTGGAACCGCGCCCCGACGAGGAGGTCGGGATGGTCGTGGTGGATCACGACGAACGAGAAGTGACCCTCGAGCTCGTTGAACGTCTTGCGAACCGCCTCGACGAGATCGCCGTCGTAGTGGCGCTCGATCAAATGGCTGACGGTCTCGGCGTCCGTCTCGGAGGAGAACTCGTGCCCCTCCTCCTTCAGGCCGCGCGTCAGCTCCCGGTAGTTCTCGACGATCCCATTCAGGACGATCGAGAGCTTGCCGTCGTCGCAGCCCGTCAGCGGATGTGCGTTCGCCTCGGTGACGCTGCCGTGCGTCGCCCACCGCGTATGGCCGAGGCCGTGGTTCGAGGACGATCCGTTCGGGCCCGCCGCCGCCTTCAGGTTCTGGAGATTGCCGACCGCGCGTACGTAATCGAGCCCGTTCTCCTCGCGGAGCGCGATCCCGGCCGAGTCGTAGCCTCGATACTCGAGGCGCTCGAGGCCCTGGAGCAGCAGCGTCTTGCACTCTCTCGGTCCGACGTATCCGATGATTCCGCACACCCTGAAGCTCCTTTCGTCCACTCCGGGTGAAGCGCCACCCTCTCCGGCGGTCCCACTTTGGCCGACGGCCCTGTGGCCTCCTGAACACTCTCCTCTTTCCTGCCTCTTTCCTGCGATATGGCTTCTGGAACGAAGAGGAGCCCGGCGATCCCGTTCGCAGCGTCGCGAACTAGCCGAGCTCCCTCCTGACAAGCCCGGCGATCCTAGCACAGAGGTTCTGGGCCTCCTCGTCCGTTTCGGCCTCGCCCAGGACCCGAACCAGAGGCTCGGTGCCGGAGGAGCGGACGAGCACGCGGGCACGCCCGGCGAGCTCCCCGTTCAGGCGCTCCGCCTCGTCGAGGGCCGCGGCCGGCACGCCGCCGAACGTGCGCACGTTCTCCTTGGCCTGCGCATAGCGAGGCATCACGGCGGCGGCATCGGCGAGCGTCCGGCCCCGGATCGCGTCGCAAAGGAGCATTGCCGCCGCGAGTCCGTCGCCGGTGACGTGGTCGCGCAGGTAGATCACGTGGCCAGACTGCTCGCCACCCAGGATGCCGCCCTCGCGCCGGAGCGCCTCGAGCACGTAACGGTCACCGACGGCCGTCGTCAGCATTCGGATCCCGCGCTCCTCCAGCAGCCGGTGGAAGCCGAGGTTCGTCATCACCGTGACGGCCACGACCTCGACGCCGAGGTGGAGCGCGAGCACCGCGAGGATCTGGTCGCCGTCCACGATCTCGCCGCCGCCGTCGACCGCGAGCATCCGATCGCCGTCGCCGTCGAAGGCCACGCCGAGATCCAGTCGCTGCTCGCGCACCGTCTGCGAGAGCAACGACAGGTCGGTGGCGCCGCAGCCCTCGTTGATGTTCGACCCGTCGGGCTCGTTGCCGATCGCGGTCACCTCGGCGCCGAGCTGCTCGAAGGCCTCCGGAGCGATTCCGGCGTAGGCGCCGTTCGCACAGTCGACCGCGAGCCGGAGGCCGGAGAGGTCGGACCCGAAGCGCTCGACGATGTGCTCGAGATAGCTGTCCGTTGCGACCTCGACGCGATCAACTGTCCCACCGCCGCGCTCCGGCGCGTCCAGCAGCGCCTCGATCTGCTCCTCGGCTGCGTCCGTCAGCTTGTGCCCGTCGCCGTCGAAGAGCTTGACGCCGTTGTACTCGGGCGGGTTGTGCGAGGCCGTGATCACGACGCCGAGATCGAGCGCGAGCAACGCGACGGCTGGAGTCGGCAGCACCCCCGCGAGCACGGCGCTCCCACCCGCGGCGACGACGCCCCGCGCAAAAGCCGCCTCGAGCTCCGGCCCGGAGGCCCGCGTGTCGCGGCCGACGAAGACGCGGCCCCGCCCGGACCAGAGGGCGGCAGCCTTGCCGAGCCGCTCCACGAGCTCGACAGTCAAGTCCTCGCCCACGATTCCGCGAACGCCGTCCGTTCCGAAGTAGCGCCTGGACACGGCGGCGGACCCTAGATGATCGAGTACCGTTGCCGTGTGCGACTCGACGGACTCTGGCGTCAGCTGGATGTCGCCTTCACGGCCCTGCTGCTGATCGGCGTGTTCGTCGCCGCCGGAGGCTCGCGCACCGGGGCATGGCTCTTGCTCGGCGCCCTTGTGGGTCTCGTCTCGAGCCATCTCGCGATCAGCGTCGTCTCGTACCGCAGGGTGATGAGCCGGCCTTGGCCGAAGGTGGAGCCGTTGCCCGACGAGGACTGGTAGCCCGCTACCGCTTGCTGAACTGCGGCGCCTTGCGCGCCTTGTGCAGCCCGGCCTTCTTGCGCTCCACCTGGCGGGCATCGCGCGTCAGAAAGCCCTCGCGCTTGAGCGGGATCCGCAAGTTCGGATCGGCCTCGACGAGCGCCCGGGCGATCCCGTGCCGAACCGCGCCGGCCTGGCCGGTGGGGCCGCCGCCGTGGACGCGGACGCGAATGTCGTAGGTGCCCTCGAGCCCGGCGACCTTGAGCGGCGCGAGCACAGCGGCGCGGTGCGTGAGCCGGGGGAAGTAGTCCTCGATCGTCCGGCCGTTGAACCACGTCGTGCCGGCGCCTGGGCGAAGGATGACGCGAGCGACCGACGTCTTGCGCTTGCCGGTGCCGAGGTACTGGGCCTTTTCGAGCCGGGCGCTCTGAGCCGGCGATTCCTGGACCGACACTTCCTCACTCGAGGTTGGCTCAACCGGAATCGGGTCGACGGGGGGTTCCTGAACCGGATCCTGCTCTGCCACTACATCTCCTCCAGGGGCTTGGGCGCCTGCGCCTCGTGCGGATGCGACGGGCCGGCGTAGATCTTGAGCTTGGTGATCTGCTGGCGCGCGAGGCGGTTGCGCGGGAGCATTCCCTTGACCGCCTTGCGCAGCACCTCCGTCGGGCGCCGGTCGAGCTGGACGCGCAGCGTGCGCGTGCGGAGCCCGCCCGGATAGCCGGAGTGCCGGTGGTAGAGCTTCTGGTCGAGCTTCTGGCCGGTGACGGCGATCTTCTCGGCGTTGACGACGACGACGAAATCGCCCGTATCCACGTGGGGCGTGTACTGGGGCTTCCGCTTGCCGCGCAGCGTGTCGGCGATCTGGGTCGCGAGCCGCCCGAGGGTCTTCCCCTCGGCGTCGACGACGTACCAGTCGCGCGCGACTTCGCCCGGCTTTGCGCTGTATGTCTTCACGTCAGCAGGTTCTCACTTCACAGAAAGAGGGCGCACATCGGGTGCGCCGGCGGCGGATCGTACCAGAATCCAGGCCGCGGGCAGGGCGACGAAGGCAGTCGCGGCGAACGCGAGCGCCTCCACGCCGAGCTCGCTGTAGGCCACTCCGCCGAGCAGGACGAGCACGGCGCCGGTGAAGCTCGAGCACAGGTCCGTGAAGCCGATCAGCCGCCCGCGCTCGGCCGGGAGCGCCCGATCTGCGAGCTCCGTCACGGCCGCGACGTAGGAGATGTTCCAGCCGAGCCCCAGCAGGAAGAGCGAGGCGGAGACCCAGAAGACGCTCTGGAACCACGCGAGCCCGAGCGTCGAGATCGCCATCAGGAGCAGACCGGCGACCTGACCGGGTCGGCGGCCGACCTTGTCGACGAGTTGCCCGATCACGAGCACGAGCGCGTACATCCCGACGATGTGCAGGCTGATCACGGTGAAGACGTCGGCCTGATGGTGTCCGTGGTCGATCACGAGGTAGCCGGTCAGGTTCATCACCGAGACCATCCCGGCGAAGCTCGCGACCGCGGCGACGAGCGCGGTGAGCACACCGGGGCGCCGCACGATCTCGCGCAGCGGAGCGGCGGCCACATCGGGCTCGCCGCCGGCGTCGTAATGGAGCTGCTGGGCAATCGTGCGCGGGTCGGGGCGGATGAGCAGGACGAGGACGAGACCGACCACCATGATCCCACCTGCCGCGAGCCACGGGACGACCAGCGCCTCCGTGTCGAGCTCCTTGCCGGCGAAGAGCGGGCGAAAGACGAGGGGGCCGAGCGCGGCGCCGAAGAGCGCGCCGAAGAGGACGTAGGAGATGCCGCGAGCGCGCCGCTCCGGCGGGTACATGTCGGCCGCGGCCGCGCGCGCGAGGAGGATCGTCCCCTGCGCCACACCGACGAGCGCGAAGCCCGTGACGACGACGGCGGCAGACTCTCGCTCGCACCCGAGCGCCGTTGTGCCGCAGCCGGCAACCCCGGCGAGACAGCCGCCCGCGAGCACGGGGACCCGGCCGAAGCGATCCATCAGGCGCCCGGCGGGAAACGCGGCGAGGGCGCCCGCTGTGAGGAAGATCGCTGGGCCGAGCCCGAGGATGCCCTCGATCCCCGTGACGAGCACGAGCGTCACGGTCGCCACGGCGACCGCGAGCTGCACCATTCCGGAGAGCGAGGTCAGCGTCGCCGCGAGCAGGATCGTGTTGCGCTTGATCGGATAACTCGCCACGTCTTCGAGCCTACTGGAGCGCTGCGGCGAGTCCCCGGCGGAAGGCCGCGGCGCCACCCTGGGCGGGGTGACGCACGTACGTCCCGCCGAGGGCCGAGTGCGCGACCCGGCCGAGCGGAACGACCCGGCGCCCGCGGGCGAGCTCGGTCAGGAAGCACGTCGACTGCTCGATCTCCGACCGCGTGGGCCGGCGATTCGACTCGGGCACGCCGAGCCGGTGCGGGTGTGTGGGGACGACGTTCCAGAGCATCACCTCGGCCGCGAGCCCGAGCTCGTCGAGCGCGCGGTGGACGATTGTGGCCGTCGCCTCCGCCGGCCCGAAGCCGGTGAGCTGACGCTCGGAGGTGAGCGGGATCCCCGAGACCCGAGTTCCCCGGTAGCCGGGCGCTTCGCCGACGAGCAGGATCGCCGCACGTGCGCGTTCTTCGAGATAGAGCTGCAGCCGCCCGCGGCGAAGCTCCGAATCGGCGTACTGGTTGTGGGTGGCGCCGATCCGCGCCGCGGCGAGTCGCTCGACGAAGTCCGTCGTCACGACGCTCTACGGTAGAGCCTGTGCAGCGACGTCGCGTTGTCGTCCAGGGTCGCGTGCAGGGCGTCTTCTTCCGCGAGACGGTGCGCCGGCGCGCGCAAGCCTCCGGGATCGCCGGCTCCGTTCGCAACCGCCCGGACGGCTCCGTCGAGGCGATCTTCGAGGGCGAGCGCGAGGCGGTCGAGCGACTGGTCGAGTTCTGCCGCGAAGGCCCGCGTGGCGCCCGCGTCGACTGGATCGACGTCGAGAGCGAGGAGCCCGCCGGCCTGAACGGCTTCGAGATCGCCTGAACCGGAGGATTAGGCCTCCCACGACGGGGCAGAGAGACAACGTGGCGCGCGACGTTCAGCAGGTCGAGAGCGAGGTACAGGCGCTCCGAGCGGAGCTCGAGGCGGTGCAGACACGCGCAAACGAGTACGAGGCCACGCTCGAGGAGCTCGGACGCCGGAAGGACGAGACCGCCGGGCGTCTCGCGCTCTCACAGCGGCAGACGGCGGAGTTCGCGTCCCGGCTCGAGGTGCGGGAGGCCGAGCTCGAGGGGGCGCGGCAGCAAATGCTCTATGACGACTTCCTCGACGCCGTCAAGGGCTGGGAATCCGCGGGCCTGGACGCGGCCGCCGCGATCGAGGACGCGCTTGCGAGCTTTGCCGCCTACGATCGCAGCTACGACGACGTCGCCGCGGCGCGCGCCGACGTCGGCCCGGGATACGACGTGACCGATCCGCCCGAGCCCGCGCAGCTCGTCGAGGCGTGGGAGAGGCTGGTCGAGTTCGTTCGCTCGAAGATCGACGAGCAACTCGAGGACGAGGTCGTCGAGTCGGCGGCGCGAAGCTTTGCCGGTTACGAGATCGAGAAGCTGCCCGAGCATCTCCAGGCAGCCGCGCGGGCCAGGCGACGGCGCCTCTCGACCGAGCTGGCGAAGTCGAAGCGGACGACGCCGGCAGCAGGTAAGCCCGGCGGGTCGTAGGAGGGCTTGGCGGCGGCTACTCCCACTCGATCGTCGCCGGAGGTTTCGACGAGATGTCGAGCGCGACGCGGTTGATCCCCGGAATCTCGTTGATGATCCGGCTCGAGATCGACTCGAGCAGATCGTAGGGCAGCCGGGCCCAGTCGGCTGTCATCGCATCCTCCGAGGTGACGGCGCGGATCACGATCGGGTAGGCGTACGTCCGCTCGTCCCCCTGCACGCCCACCGACTTGATCGCCGGCAGTACCGCGAAGCTTTGCCAGAGATCGCGATAGAGACCGGCGCGACGCACCTCGTCCTGGAGAACCGCGTCGGCCGCGCGGAGGATCTCGAGCCGCTCCCGCGTCACCTCCCCGATGATCCTGATCGCGAGTCCAGGGCCGGGAAACGGCTGGCGCCACACCATCCGCTCGGGCAGCCCGAGCTCCTCCCCGACGCGCCGCACCTCGTCCTTGAAGAGCAGGCGCAGCGGCTCGACGAGTTCCATGTCCATCTGCTCCGGCAGGCCGCCGACGTTGTGGTGCGACTTGATCTTCGCGGCGACGCCGTCGGTGCCACCGGACTCGATCACGTCGGAATAGAGGGTTCCCTGGACGAGATACTTGACCGCGCCGAGCTTTCGCGCCTCCTCCTCGAAGACCCGGATGAACTCCTCGCCGATCCGGCGGCGCTTCTCCTCGGGCTCGTCGATGCCCTCGAGCCGGGCCAGGAAGCGCTCCTGCGCCTGGACGTGGACGAGGGGCACCCGGAAGTGCCCGCCGAACGTCTCGGCCACCTGCTCGGCCTCGTTCTCGCGCATGAAGCCGTGGTCGACGAAGACGCAGGTGAGCTGGTCGCCCACGGCCTTGTAGACGAGCAGGGCCGCCACGGCGGAGTCGACGCCGCCCGAGAGCCCGCAGATCACGCGCGCCGAGCCCACCTGCTCGCGGATCCGCTCGACCTGCTCCTCGATCACCGCGGCGGGCGTCCACGCGGGCGGGGCGTCGGCGATGCCGTAGAGGAAGTTCTTGAGCACGTCCTGCCCGTAGGGCGTGTGCACGACCTCGGGGTGGAACTGGACGCCGTAGAGCCGGCGCTCCGAGTCCTCGAACGCGGCGACGGGCGTCGAGGCGGAGCGGCCGGTCACCGTGGCGCCGGCCGGCGGGGCGGTGACGGTATCGCGATGGCTCATCCAGACGGTCTGCGCGTCGGGCAGGCCGCTGAAGAGGGCGCCCGAGCCGCCGTCGAGCTCCGTCTTGCCGAACTCGGACGCGCCCGTCCGCTCGACCGCCCCGCAGAGGTCGAGCGCCATCAGCTGGGCCCAGTAACAGATCCCGAGCGTCGGAATCCCGAGCCCGTACAGCTCGATGTCGATCCTGGGAGCGCCGTCGGAGTAGACGGACGCCGGCCCGCCCGAGAGGATCAGCGCGCGCGGCTTGCGGCGGCGGACCTCAGCGGCCGAGAGCGTGTGCGGGATGAGCTCGGAGTAGACGCGGGCGTCGCGAACTCGACGCGCGATCAGCTGCGCGTACTGACCACCGAGATCGACGACGAGAACGGGCCGGTCCACCGTCGCTGGCTCGACCACCGGCAGCGGAATGACCTGCCCCATCAGGCGCCGCTCGTCACTGGCGCCGGTAGTTCGGCGCTTCCTTCGTGATCGTCAGGTCGTGGGGATGGCTCTCGCGGAGGCCCGCTCCTGTTATCCGCACGAACCGCGCCGCCTTCAGCTCGTCGATCGTGGCCGCTCCGCAGTAGCCCATCGCCTGCCGCAGGCCGCCGACGAGCTGGTAGAGGATCGCCTGCACGGGGCCCTTGTAGGGAACGCGGCCCTCGATCCCCTCGGGAACGAGCTTGTCGACGTCCTCGACGTCTCCCTGGAAGTACCGGTCCTTCGAGAACGAGCGCGCCCTCATGGCGCCGAGCGAGCCCATCCCCCGGTACTCCTTGAACCGCTCGCCCTGGAGCAGCACGACCTCGCCGGGACTCTCGTCCGTGCCGGCGAGCATTGAGCCCGTCATCACCGTGTCCGCGCCGGCCGCGACAGCCTTCGCGATGTCACCGGACGAGGCCAGCCCGCCGTCGGCGACGACCGGGACACCGTGCTGCGAGGCGATCTCGGCGCAGTCGAAGATCGCGGTGATCTGCGGGACGCCGACGCCGGCGACGATGCGTGTCGTGCACGAGCTGCCGGGGCCGATCCCGACCTTGACGGCGTCCGCGCCAGCCTCGATCAGCGCCTCGGTCGCATCGGCGGTCGCGATGTTGCCCGCGATCACCTGAACGTCGAGCCCGCCCTTGATCCGCCGCACCATCTCGACGACAGAGTGCGAATGCCCGTGCGCCGTGTCGACCACGAGCACATCCACCTCGGCGTCGACGAGGGCGGCTGCTCGCTCGAAGGCATCCGGGCCAACGCCGACGGCGGCGCCGACCCGCAACCGGCCGCGCTCGTCCTTCGTCGAGAGCGGGAACTCGATCCGCTTGCGGATATCCTTGACGGTGATGAGGCCGCGGAGCCGTCCTTCTCCGTCGACGACCGGCAGCTTCTCGATCTTGTGCCGGCGCAGGATCTCGTTCGCGTCCTCGAGCGTCGTCCCGACCGGCGCGGTGACGAGATCGCGAGCGGTCATCAGCGCCGAGACGGGCTGGCGGAGGTTCGACTCGAAGCGGAGGTCGCGGTTCGTGAGGATCCCGACGAGGATGCCGCTCGCATCGGTGATCGGAACGCCGGAGATGTGGTAGCGCTCCATCAGCGCGCGCGCATCCGCGACGGAGTCGTCCGGCCGGAGCGTCACGGGCTCGACGATCATCCCCGACTCGGAGCGCTTCACCTTGTCGACCTCGGCGACCTGGTCTGCGATCGAGAGATTGCGATGGACGATGCCGAGCCCGCCCTCGCGGGCCAGCGCGATCGCTAGCCGAGCCTCCGTGACGGTGTCCATCGCCGCGGAGACGATGGGGAGCTCGAGCGCGATCGTCCGCGTCAGCCGGGTCGCGGTGCCCACGTCGTTCGGAAGGATGGTGGACTCGGCCGGGAGGAGCAACACGTCGTCGAACGTGAGCCCTTCCTTGCCGAACTTCGCGTCCCGGTCGAGCTCGAACTCCACCTCACGCACCCCGCTCTCGGGATGGGACGACGGTGGTCTGGACGCGGCTCACGAGTCGGCTGATCTTAACACCCTCCGCCGGACGGCTAGGCGGGCTACGCGGCGGCGAGCCGGTGCAGCTCCTCCACCTCGACTCCACTCGCGAACCGGCCGACGTCGCGCGGATCGAAGCGGCCCGCTCCGATCTCGAGCGTCGATGCGGCGCCGGCGGCGACGCCGAGGCGGAGCGCCTCCTCGGCGCTCTTGCCGGCGAGCTGAGCCGTGATGAACTGCGCGAGCAGGACATCGCCGGCCCCAACGCTGGACACCGGCTCGACCGCCGGCGCCAACGCCCGGTAGCGCCTCACCCGCCGCTCCTCCCGGAAGAGGCCGAAGCAGCCCGACTCGAGGGTGATGTGGACGTTGCGCGCGCCGAGCTCGGCGATCCGGTCGAGCGCCATCAGGAAATCCTCCTCCTCCTCGAGCTCCTGGCCGACGACGTGCTCCGCCTCCCGCTGGTTCGGAGAGACGAGGTGAGGCTCCGCCTCGGTCCCGAGCCGCAGTGGCTCGCCCTCGGTGTCGAGTACGACCTTGACTCCGCGCCGGCTGAGGTCGCGGATCGCGTCCGCGTAGAAGCTCTCGGCCACGCCCCGCGGGAGCGTCCCCGCGAAGACGACGAAGTCGGCGCCGCGCGAGAGGTAATGCAGCTTCTCGCGTAGCGTCTCGAGCTCGACCTCGGAAACGAGCGGCCCCCACTCGTTGATCTCCGTGTAGGAGCTCTCCATCGGATCGACGACGGCGGTCGATGCGCGCGACTCCTCGCCGATCCGGACGAAGTCGTTCAGGATCGACTCGGCCGTCAGCTCCTCGACGATCCGCGTGCCGGTGCGGCCGCCTGCGAGCCCGGTCGCCACGACCGGGACGTCGAGCCGCTTCAGCGCGCGCGCGACGTTGATCCCCTTGCCGCCGGCGAGCGTCAGCACCTGGCTCGCGCGGTGGCGATGGCCCCGCTGGAAGCTCGGCACCGTCAGCGTCCGATCGAGCGCGGCATTGAGCGTCACCGTCACGATCACGAGAAGGCTCCCCTGAGGTGGTGAAGCGTGCGCTTCGCGTAGAAGCCTACGCGGCCGACCCGCCCGGGTCGCTCGATCGCGTCCGCGGCGACGAGCGGGGAGCTGGCGATCACCTTGCCTCGGTCGAGCACCCGCACCTCGCCGAGGCGCTGGCCGGCTCGCATCGGCAGCGCGACCTCGACGGGCGCGACGATCCGCTCGACCAGCGTCCGGTCGATCCGGACGACACGGAGAACGGGCTTCGCTGCGACGAGGCGGACACTCGGCTGTCCGTACGCCGTCCGCGCGCGTGCGTAGACCCGTTCGCCATCGACGGCCCAGACGGCTCTGTAGCGCGCGAGACCCCAGGCGAGCAGCTCGGCCAAGTCCTCGTTCCGTCCCGCCCGGGTCGGCCCGCCGAGCAGCGTCGCGTAGATCGTCACCCCGGGCCCGCGCGCGGCCGCGACCTCGGACCAGCCCGCCCCGCCTGTGTGACCAGTCTTGACGCCGAGCAGGCGCGGAAAGGTGGAGAGGAGGTCGTTCCAGTTGACGAGCCGCCGACCGGCCACGCTCGTCTCGACGGTGCGGACGGTCTCGCGGATGAACGGCTTCCGCATTGCGACGCGCGCGAGCTTCGTGACGTCGCGCGCGCTCGAGACATGACCAGGCGCGTCCAGCCCGTCCGGGTTCGCGAAGTGGGTGTCGGTGAGCCCGAGTGCGCGCGCCTTGGCGTTCATCATCCCGACGAAGCGCGGGACCGACCCTCGACCGACGTGAGCCGCGAGCGCGTTTGCCGCGTCGTTCGCGCTCTGGATCAGGGCCGCGCGCAGCAGATCCGCGACGGTGAGCCGCTCGCCCGCGCGCAGGTGGATCGAGGACTCGCCGACGGCGGCGGCCCGCTTCGACACCGTCACGAGCTCGTCGAGCTGCGCGTGCTCCAGGGTCACGAGAGCGGTCATCAACTTCGTGATCGAGGCGATCGGAACCCGCTCGCGCTCGTCGAAGGCGGCCAGAACCTCGCCCGTCGCCGCGTTCTGGACGACATAAGCATCGGCGGCGACGCGGGGTGGCGCGGCGGCGCCGACGACCGCGAGCACGAGAGCAGCCGCGGCGGCGACCGAAGAGGCGATCCGCTTCACGGCGGCGGCACTCTACTCGACCCGGATCATCTGGCCGATCCGGAGCGCGACCGGATCGAGGCCGGGGTTCAGGGTCAGCAGCCGCTCGACGGTGGTGCCGCGGTCGGCGGCGATCGTCTCGAGCGTGTCACCCGATTGGATCTCGTAGAGTTCGCGATTTGGAGTAGGTGTTGTGCCCGCGGGCCGGGTTGTGGTGGGCCGAGTCGTCGTTCGCGGCGCGGTGGTGGTAGTCGTCCGCGTCTCGACCGCCGTCGCCGGAGGGGCGGACCCGTCGTCGCGGGAGAGGCCGGAGCGGACGATCAGGACCGCGATCGTGAAGGCGGCGAGGAAGACGACCGGCGCGAGGAACCGCGCCGTCCGGTTGGAGCTCCTAGCACGTGCGGGGCTCACCAGCCGGAGACCGACCAGACCTCGGAACGGAGCCGGGCGGCCTCCGAGCCGGCTGCTGCGCGCCAGTCGGACTGCCCACCCCGGTAGGCGTAGATCACCGACCGGGAGGCGGTGACGAGCGCGCTAGCCGGGCCACTCGTGAACGCTCGCGCCACGTCCGCCGGCGTCGCGCCCTGCGCGCCCACGCCGGGCAGGAGCAGGATCGAGCGCGGCAGCAGCCGACGGGCCTCTCCGACGGCGCGCGGCACGGTGGCGCCGACGACCGCGCCGACGCTCGACAGGCCGCGCTCGCCCACGAGATCTGCGCCCCAGTCGTCTACGAGGCTCGCCACGTGCTGCCAGACGCGCCGGCCGTCCGAGAGCGTCAGCTCCTGGACGTCGCTCGCGCCGGCGTTCGACGTCCGGACGAGGCAGAAGATGCCGGCGCCATGGAGTCGGCAGGCCTGAAGAAAGGGCTCGATCGAGTCGTGACCGAGATAGGCGCTCACGGTCACCGCATCCGCGAGTGGGGCGTCGTCCTCGCGCGGCTCGAGGAACGCGGTCGCATAAGCCCGCGCGGTCGAGCCGATGTCGCCTCGCTTCGCGTCCGCGATCACGAGCAGGCCGACGTTGCGCGCGTGGTCGCAGACGCGCTCGAGTGCTGTGAGTCCGTCCCCGCCGAGCGTCTCGAAGAACGCAACCTGCGGCTTGACCGCAACGACGTACGGCGCGACGGCGTCGACGATCCCACAGCAGAAGCGGGCGTAGGCGCGAGCGGTCTCGGCGCGTCCGAGGACCGACTCCCCCCGCACCTCGAGCGGCAGCAGCTCGAGGCTGGGATCGAGCCCGACGACGAGCTGACTGCGCTTGCGCTCGACCGCCTCGGCGAGCCGATCCGCGAACGCAGCGGTCTTCACGCGCTGCCCGGCCTCGAGATCCTGCGCCATCCGCGCACAGGCTACTGCGCGCGGATGGCGCAGCCCCACCGCGACTTCGAAGCTCGTGTTGGAACAACGAAGCTCCGGCCTCGGCCCTCGCAAACCTGGGTGATCGAGCGGAGAGCGAGCGAGCTTGGGTTGGAACAAGACGACGTCGGACGAGCTCAGGCAGCGAGGATCTCGTCGGCGTTCAGCGGGACGATGCGGAGCTCGGGAGGCGGCCGGCGCAGGAAGGAGCCGACCAGCAGGAGCTCGTCCGTGTCCTCGGGTAGGGCAGGCGGAAGCTGGCGGCGTGCGGCCGCGAGCCCGGCCTCGACCTCGACGCGGCCCGCGCCGCCGGGGAGCAGCGTGCGTGCGGCCACGACCCGGCCGCCCGAGACGAAGAACGCTCTCAGGTAGCCCGCCTCTAGGGCAGGAGCGAGCACGCAGACCTCGAGCCGACGCAGCCGCTCGAGCTCGGCGAGCGAGGCGGCGACCTGCTCCAGCGCCGTCACGCGGTCGCGGAGCCGCGCAGCATCCTCGAAGCGCAGGTCGGCGGCCAGTCGGGCGAGACGGGCGCGGAGGGCGGGCAGCGCCGTCGCGACATCGTCGCCCTCGTGATCTCCGAGCGCCCGCGCGGCGCGCTGCGCGAGTCGTCGGCTCTTGAGCGGCCCGAGGCCGGTCGGAGTCTCGCTGACGACGAACCCCGCGCCGCGCCGCCGCAGGTAGACGTAACGGTCGGGCCGAGTGTTGCGCGCATTCGCCGGCGGCCTGAGCTCGCGCAGGAGCCGCAGCTCCTCCAGAGCGGCCTCGAGCTCGGAGCCAAGCCGACGCCACTCGACCCGCGCGAGCGCGCCGAGCGCGGCCTCCACTGCCGGCCGCTGGCGCTCGGTGCGGAAGTAGGAGCCGAGCCGGAGCTTGAGGCTGCGAGCCCGGCCGACGTAGAGCACCTGCTCGTTCCGATCCCGGAAGAGGTAGACGCCGGGGCCAGCCGGCGCTCCGGCAACGAGCGAGCGCTTGCCCGCAAGCCTGCGCGCGCGGGGCGCCGACAGCTCGACGAGCTCCGCGACGGTGACCGCTCCCCGCTCCTGCGCCAGCCCGATCAGCGCGAGCAGGATCTCGGCTGTCGCCTGCGCATCGGGGAGCGCGCGGTGGCAGGGGCGCACCGCGGTTCCGAAGAAATGGGCGAGCGATCCGAGCCCGACGCGGGATGTCCTGCCCGCGAGCAGCCGTCGCGCGAGCCAGACCGTGTCGACGACCGGCGCCGCGAGTCGCCGCCCGGTCAGCCGCTCCACCTCGACGTCGAGGAAGCCAAGGTCGAAGCGCGCGTTGTGGGCGACGAGCACGGCGTCGCCGGCGAAGTCGAGGAAGCGCCTGACGGC
>JBPCJB010000213.1:0-5786 GCA_051005735.1 Gaiellaceae bacterium
CTCGCTTGTCGTCCTCGCCGCCGCGAAGCGTGCGGATCGGGTCGCTCCGGCCACCCACCGCCAGCACGATCGAGAGCAGCACGCTCGCACAGAGCCAGAGCGCCCCGAGCTCGGGCGCCCGCCGATCCAGAACGCCGCGAAGGTTGGGAGTCCGGTTGCTCCCTTCTGCATGTGGGCCAGCAACGCGTACTCGCCGTTGCCGAGATCGAGCACGACGTGATTGCCGGCGCGGGCGTCTCGGTTCTCGACCTGCACCTGCGGCCGGTTGTCGCGGATCCCATCCATGGCCATGACGACGCCCGGGGCCGGCGCAAGGAGGGGCTTCTGCCAGGCCCGGTGGCGCCGAAGCGCCACACGACGAGGTCGTAGGCGTGGCGCTGGTCCGGCGCGACGACGTGATGATTCTGGTGCTCGGTAGGCCCACCCGACACGACCCACCACGTGCCGTGGAACGGCAACACCAGGCGGGCACGGAGTCGACGACGACCAGCTGGATCGCGAGGAAGCGTCTTCGGCGGCGCGAGGGCGATCGCAGCGATCCCGCCTCGCGCGTCCAGGAAGGCCTGGAGCAGGATCGTCCGCTGGCCCCACCGATGGCTGGCGACGTAGCCGCGACGACTCGGTCCGAGCGGCAGAGCAGATTCGGCAGTTGGGGCTCCAACGGGCGCGACCCGGTGGCCTGGTGCGGTCTACGCGCCTGGAGCCTGCAAGGCTGGCAGCGCGACCCGGAGCCTCGTCCACTCTGGGAGAAGCACCGGCTCGACACGAAGGAGTGGGTACAGCATCAGATCATCCTGAACAGACTCGATGCGTCGACGCCAACGCAGCATCGATCGACGAGAAGCTCGGCTGGGTTCGCTGGACCCAACGTCTGCTCGCGCTCGAGGTCGTCTACCTGGTCGGACTGATCATCATCCGGCCGTACCTCGGCTGACCCGGACCGATTGACGCTGATCAACATCACCGAGAAGGGGCGCGAACCGAGACGAACGCGGCGCGAGCACGGGCGGTACTCACCCCTCGGCTTTCTTCTTCCGCGAGGGCTGCACCCTCGGCGGCTCGCCGGGCATCTTCGGGAAGTTCGGCGGGTAGGGCGCCTCGCCCTCGCCGGCTGCCTCCTCGCGCTCGACCCACTCGAGCAGCACCTCGAGCGGGCAGATCGTGTCGTCGATCGCCGCCTGCACGTCGCCGAGCTCCGCGAACCGGGTCGGCATCGACGCGAGCGTGAAGTCCTCGGTCTCGACGTCCGGGAGCTCGTCCCAGCCGACCGGAGCCGAGACGGTCGCGTCCGCACGGCCCCGCACGGAGTAGGCGGAGGCGATCGTGCGGTCGCGCGCGTTCTGGTTGTAGTCGATGAAGACCTTCTCGCCCCGCTCCTCCTTCCACCAGGCGGTGGTGACGAGCTCGGGCAGCCGCCGTTCGACCTCCCGCGCGAACGCGAGCGCGCAGCGGCGCACGACGGGGAAGTCCCACCGCGGCTCGATCCGGCAAGCGATGTGGACGCCGCGGTTGCCGGAGGTCTTCGGCCAGCCGGTGTAGCCGATCTCCGCGAGCACCTCCCGCACGAGCGCCGCGACGACCTTCGCGTCGCCGAAGTCGGTGCCGGGCTGCGGGTCGATGTCGATCCGCAGCTCGTCGGGCCGGTCGACATCGGGCCGGCGCGACGGCCAGGGATGGAAGTCGACGACCGCCAGGTTCGCCGCCCAGGCCACCTGGGCGAGCTCGGTGACGCAAAGCTCGTCCGCGTGCCGCCCGGAGGGAAACGTGACCCGCGCGACCTCGATCCAGTCCGGCCGCTTCTCCGGCACCCGCTTCTGGTAGATCATCTCGCCCTCGACCCCGTCCGGAAACCGCCGCATCTGCGTCGGCCGCTCGCGCAACGCGCGCACGATTCCCTCGCCGACCGAGAGGTAGTAGCGGACGAGATCCAGCTTCGTCTCGCTGCGGGCCGGAAAGAGCACCTTGTCCGGGTTCGTCACCTTGACGGTCCGCTCCCCGACCTCGAGCTCGACGAACGGCGACGCCATTGTGCGAACGCTACCGCGTGGTAGCGTCGAAGCCTGTTCCGAGACCGGTCGATCGAGAGGGAGACACGTATGCGCAAGATCCTGATCCTGCTCGCGCTGAGCGCCGTCGCGATCGTCGCGGCGAGCCTGAGCGGTCGCGAGAGCACCGCCGCCGCGGCTCCGGTCAAGTGCGCGGGCGCCGGCGGCGAGCTCAACCTCGTCCGCGCCGGCAAGCTCACCGTCGGCACCGACAATCCCGCCTTCCCGCCCTGGTTCGGCGGCGGCGAGAAGACGAAGCCGTGGAAGCTCAACGACCCGAACAGCGGCAAGGGCTTCGAGTCGGCCGTGACCTACGCGATCGCCGAGTACCTCGGCTTCCAGCGCACCGACGTGATCTGGACGTATACGCCGTTCAACCGGTCGTTTGCGCCGGGCAGGAAGGCTTTCGACTTCGACATCAACCAGATCTCGTACACGCCGGCCCGCGCGAGGGTCGTCTCGTTCAGCAACTCCTACTACGACGTCAACCAGGCGATCGTGGCGCTCAGAGGTCGGCCGATCGCCTCGGTGCGCTCGATCAACGGCCTGCGCAGGTACAAGCTGGGGGCGCAGCTCGGGACGACGAGCTATCAGTTCATCGCCCGGTCGATCAGGCCGTCGCAGAGCCCCGCTGTCTACGACACGAACGACGCGGCCGTCGCGGCGCTGAAGTCGCGGCAGATCGACGGACTCGTCGTCGACCTACCGACCGCGTTCTATGTCAGCGCCGTGCAGGTGCCGAACGGGAAGATCGTCGGCCAGTTCGCGGCCCCGCCCGGCGGCGAGCACTTCGGGATGGTCTTCCAGAAGGGCAACCCGCTCGTGCGCTGCGTCAACCAGGCGCTCGCGCGGATCAAGCTGACGGGGCAGTTGAAGCGGATCCAGCAGACCTGGCTCGCCAGGGTGACCGGCGCGCCGGTCCTGAGATAGCTGGCCCGTAACTCGAGGATCCTCGGGGGTGGCGGCGCCGGGCGCGCCGTCACCCTCGCGCTCGTCAGCACCGTCCTCGTCTTCGCCGCGCTCGTCTACGGGATCACGCACGCCCCGAACTGGCCCGAGGTCAAGGCCGCGTTCTTCGACTGGGACGCCTACCGCCGTTCGTTCCCCGCGATCTCGCGGGCCTTCCTCCTGAATGTGAAGATCTTCTGCATCGCGGAGGCGCTGATCCTCGTCTTCGCGCTTCTCCTCGCAGTCCTCCGCAGCCTGCCAGGCCCGGTCTTCTTTCCGATCCGGGCGCTCGCGATCGTCTACGCCGACTTCTTCCGGGGCGTGCCGACGATCCTCGTGATCGCGTTGCTCGGCTTCGGCGCGCCGGCGCTTGCGATCGACGGCGTCCCGACCTCGACGACGTTCTGGGGCGTCGTCTCGCTCGTCCTCATCTACACCGCCTACGTGTCCGAGGTCTACCGGGCCGGAATCGAGTCGGTCCATCCGAGCCAGGAGGCTGCGGCGCGCTCGCTCGGGCTGACGCGCGGGCAGGCGCTCACGTCGGTCGTCCTGCCGCAGGCCGTGCGACGTGTGATCCCGCCGCTCCTGAACGACTTCATCGGGCTCCAGAAGGACACGGCGCTCGTCGGGATCCTCGGCTCGGTCGAGGCGTTCAAGCAGTCGCAGATCGAGACCTCAGCCGACTTCAACTTCACCCATTACCTCGTCGCCGCGACGCTCTTCGTCGCGATCACGATCCCGCTCGCGCGCTTCACCGACTGGCTCGTCGCCCGCGATCGCCGCCGCCGCCAAGCCGGAGCGCTCGCATGATCGAGATCGACGGCGTCCGCAAGTCGTTCGGCAGGCTGGAGGTGCTTCGCGGAATCGACCTCCGCGTCGCCGAGCACGAGGTCGTCTGCCTGATCGGCGCGTCGGGCTCCGGGAAGTCCACCCTGCTCCGCTGCGTCAACCTGCTCGAGCGGGTGGATGCCGGTCGGATCGTCGTGGGGGGCGACGAGATCACGGCCCGAGGCGTCGATGTCAACGCCCTCCGCCGCCGGATCGGGATCGTCTTCCAGGCGTACAACCTCTTCCCGCACATGAGCGTGCTTCGGAACGTGACGCTCGGGCCGCGGAAGGCGCTCGGGCTCTCGCGGCGGCAGGCCGAAGACGCGGCCGACGGGCTGCTTCGCCGCTTCGGGCTCGCGGACAAGCGCGACGACTATCCCGACCGTCTCTCCGGCGGCCAGCAGCAACGCGTCGCGATCGTTCGCGCGCTCGCGATGCAGCCGGACGTGATGCTGCTCGACGAGGTCACGAGCGCCCTCGATCCGGAGCTCGTGGCCGAGGTGCTGAACGTGATCCGCGAGCTCGCGACCGGCGGGATGACGATGCTGATCGCGACCCACGAGATGGGCTTCGCCCGCGACATCGCGAGCCGCGTGTGCTTCCTCGATGCCGGGGTGATCCTCGAGCAGGGCCTGCCCGCCCAGATCTTCTCCACGCCACAGGAGCCGCGTACCCGCCAGTTCCTCGACCGGATCATCGACGCTGGTCGTCTCTAAGTGCTTCCCGCCGTAAGTACGGTTTGTGATCCGCGCGGCGAGAACCGAGCAGGCCTAGGACGCAGGGAGGGCCTATATTCGAGAGTATTGGCCCGACTGAGGACGACGGCGTGCGAAGCGTTCGCGCCGTGCTGAGCGTGGCTGTACTTGCGGCGGGGAGCACTAAGCTTGTCGCGTGGTTCAGGATCCGCAGCGCATCGACCTCTCGCTCGAGCCGCTCGACGACTACGTCGTCGTCCAGCCGACCGACGAGGAAGCCGAGACGCGCACCGGGTTGATCATCCCGGCCTCGGCCGAAGCGCTCTGCCGGACGGGAATCGTGACCGCGATCGGCGCCGAGGCCGGCGGGATCGAGGCCGGGGACAAGGTGCTGTTCCCGAAGGAGGCCGGCTTCGAGGTGCGCCTGCACGGAGCCGAGGTCAAGGTGCTCCGACGCAGTGAGTTGATCGCCCGCGTCCACGACTGAGCGGCTGACCAACGCCCCGAGAACGAGCGAGGCCGCCCGGCGGATGCCGGGCGGCCTCGAGCTCCGCCGCTCGTGTGGGCTGCGGCTCCCACAGAAACGACGTAGCACCTGATCGGGCGCCGCGCGCATTCGCGACATCCCTGGATCGAGTGAACCGGGCCGGTCAACGCCGATCGGGTGATGGTGTGAAGCGGTTCCGCGCAACAGGATGCCGGGAGAGGCACCCCGGCTCCTTGGCGGCGAGGAGCCGGTGCCTCGACTCTTTCTCACGGATGTCGGGGAACGGGAGGCCCGCAGGGTCGTGCGGTACCATCCCGAGCCACGGAGAAGTGGCCGAGTGGCTGAAGGCGGCGCCCTGCTAAGGCGTTATGGGGGTGAACTCCTCCATCGAGGGTTCGAATCCCTCCTTCTCCGCCTCGCATCTCGCGACCGCCCGCCCCGCAGGAGCAGAACTCGTCGCCGCTAGTCTGTGCGGCGCGCGGAGGGGTGGCAGAGCGGTCGAATGCGGCGGTCTCGAAAACCGTTATCCGTCTTAACGGCGGATCGAGGGTTCAAATCCCTCCCCCTCCGCTCAACAAGCCGAATCACGCGTGTGATGCGGTTGCGGCTTTCTCGTGCGCAGTGACCGGAGCGCTCACAACGTGGCTGGAGCCCGCAGTCAAGTCCCAGGACGTGGTGTAGCTCGTCGGCAAGTTCGTTGGTTGTTCAGGCTGCGGTGAGTTCGAGCACCTCCTCGTTGCCGTCGGTGCTTCTCTCTTCGAGGATCGCGGCCATGGAGTGGTC
>JBPCJB010000214.1:0-6048 GCA_051005735.1 Gaiellaceae bacterium
GAGCTCGAGAAGATCGAGTCGAACGCCTTCTCGATCGTGTCCGTGAGCACGAGGGTGCCGCTCACCATCGCGACGCCGAGGACGATCGCGAAGGCGGTGAGCGCCGAGCGGAGCTTGCGGGCGAGCAGACCTCGGATCGCAACCCGTCTCATCGTCCGACCTCGCTGAGGGTCTCCAGGATCTCGGCCTGCGACGAGCGGCCGAGCTCCTTGACGATCAGGCCGTCTGCGAGGAAGAGGACGCGGTCGGCGATCGTCGCCGCCTTCGGATCGTGTGTGACCATCACAGTCGTCTGGCCGTACGTCTCGACGGCGCCGCGGAGCAGGCCGAGGATCTCGGCGGAGGTCTGCGAGTCGAGGTTGCCCGTGGGCTCGTCGGCGAAGAGCACGGTCGGCCGCGAGACGAGCGCCCGCGCGACGGCGACCCGCTGCTGCTGGCCGCCCGAGAGCTCGGATGGGCGATGGCGCCGGCGATCGGTGAGCCCGGTCGCGTCGAGCAGCTCCTCGAGCCACTCGCGCTCGATCTTCGCGCCCGAGATCGAGAGCGGCAAGGTGATGTTCTCCTCGGCAGAGAGCATCGGCAGGAGGTTGAAGAACTGGAAGACGAAGCCGATGTGGCGGCGCCGGAGCTTCGTCAGCTCGTTGTCCTTCAGCTTCGTGATCTCGACGTCGTCGATCTCGACGGCGCCGCTCGACGGCTTGTCGAGGCCGGCGAGGATGTGCATCAGCGTCGACTTGCCGGAGCCGGACGGTCCCATCACCGCGGTCAGGTGCCCGCGCGGGATCTCCAGGGAGACACCACGGAGCGCAGCCACCGCGGTCTCGCCGGCGCCGTAGGTGCGGGTCAGATCCCGTGCGGCGACGACGGTGCGCGCCTCGATCTGGGCCGGCTGCTTGAGCGCAAGAGCTGCTTCCATGTCGTGCGGTCTCCTTCGAGTCGACTGCGAGCGTGACTCCAGGATGCGCCGCGGCGCGCTCGCCGACATCGGCCGCGCTCCCGATTCAGCGTCGTTCCTGCGGACGATTCCTAGGTCGTCACTCCGGACGACGCCGTGGACGTGCCGCTCGCGTACCGTTCGTCGCGATGCTGCGACGGCTCGGGTGGGCGAGGGAGCACGTCTTCGAGGGAATCGCCCTGATCGGGGTCGTCCTGACGCAGGTCGACGTCTGGCGGAACGTCGAGACCGACCGAAGCCGGATGGCCGCGGTCGCTCTCTGCACGGCCGGCGCGCTGCTCTTCCGCCGGAGGGCGCCCTTTGCCGCGCCGCTCGTGGTCGCGGCCGGCGCGCTCGTCCTGACGGCGCTCGATGCAGCGGCCGCCTACAACACGGACACGATGTTCGTCGTCCTGCTGCTCGCCTGCTGGGCGGCCGGGTCGCTGCTCGATCTCCGCCAGGCGGCGGTTGCGCTGCTCGCCGTCCTCGTGGGTGGCTGGACTGTCTTCATCCGCGCCCCCGACGTGCCGTGGACGGAGCTCCTCTGGCTCAGCTTCCCGCTCAGCGGCGTCTTCGCGATCTCGGTCGCGGCGACCAGGCACTCGGAGCGGGCGCGACTTGCCGAGGAACGGGCGGCGCGAAGCGAGGAGCGGGCCCAGCGCGCGGTCGACGACGAGCGTAGCCGGATCGCCCGCGAGCTCCACGACGTGATCGCCCACTCGGTCAGCGTGATGACCGTGCAGGCGGGCGCGGTCCGTCGGCTGCTCCGGCCCGAGCAGGAACGGGAGCGGGAGGCGCTGCTGACTGTCGAGGAGACGGGACGGCAGGCGTTGACCGAGATGCGACGGCTGCTCGGCGTCCTCCGCGCGAGCGGCGAGACGGCCGCGCTCGCGCCGCAGCCGGGGCTCGGGACGCTCGAGACCCTCGTCGAGCAGGTCCGCGAGGCCGGGTTGCCCGTCGAGCTTGCTTTCGAGGGGGAGCGGATCGTCCTACCTCCCGGAATCGACCTCTCCGCCTATCGGATCGTCCAGGAGGCGCTGACGAACGCGCTCAAGCACGCCGGCCCGGCGCGGGCGTGGGTCGTCGTCCGCTACGGAGCCGACGCGGTCGAGGTAGAGGTTGGAAACGACGGCGTCGCCAACGGCAGCGGCGACGGGTACGGCCTGATCGGGATGCGCGAGCGGGTCGCGCTCTGTGGCGGCGACCTGACCGCGGGGGCGCGGCCGGGTGGCGGCTACGCGATCTCGGCGCGGCTGCCCGTGGCAGGATCCGCGGCATGAGCATCAAGGTCTTGATCGTCGACGACCAGGCGCTCGTGCGCGCCGGCTTCCGCATGATCCTCGAGTCGGAGCCCGGAATCGAGATCGTCGGCGAGGCAAGCGACGGGCTCGAGGCGCTCGAGCAGGCGCGGGAGCACACGCCGGACGTCGTCCTGATGGATATCCGGATGCCGAATCTCGATGGTCTTGAGGCCACGCGCCGGCTCGTCGGCGGCGAGTACGACGGCCTGCGCGTGCTGATGCTCACCACCTTCGACCTCGACGAGTACGTCTACGAGGCGCTCCGCGCCGGCGCCAGCGGCTTCCTCTTGAAGGACACGCCGCCGGAGCAGCTCGTGGCTGCGATCCAGGTGATCGCCTCCGGCGATGCGCTGCTCTCGCCGACGATCACGAAGCGGGTGATCGAGGAGTTCATCCGGCGGCCGCCCAGCACGCTCGAGACCGCGCTCCCTGCTGCGCTCGGCGAGCTGACTGCGCGCGAGCTCGAGGTGCTGGGGTTCATGGCGCGCGGACTCTCGAACTCCGAGATCGCGAAGGATCTGTTCGTCAGCGAGACGACGGTGAAGACGCACGTCGCCCGGATCCTGATGAAGCTCGACCTGCGCGACCGCGTCCAGGCGGTGGTCTACGCCTACGAGAGCGGGCTCGTCCAGCCGGGCGCTGCCCCCGGTTGATGAGCGCACCCGGCGGGCTGACGCAGAGAACCTCGTCACCGCGTCCGGAACTCGCCGGAGGAGAGCGTCTGGTTGCCGCTGCGCTCGATCGCCAGCACCTCCCACTTGTAGGCGGTCCGTGGCTGGAGGAACCCGTTAGGGACGGCGATGCTCGTTACCGACCGGGGCACGTAGATGCTCAGCCCGAGCTTCCCGATCATGTGCGGGTGGGGCTCGACGTCCTTCTCGACGATCAGCTGGTAGGCGATGATCTCCACCGGCTCGCCCGTGATCGTCTTGGACACGGGCTTCCAGCGGGCGACGACGCCACGCAACGGCACCGTCGCGCCTCCGCGGGAGAGACGAGCGTCGGGCCGGCCGGAATGTCGTGCGTGAGCCAGGCGGAGCCCGATGTACTGCCGGTGCTCTTGCCATTCTCCTGTCCCGGACCCGAGATCGTGTACTTGCCCTCGGGCAGCTTCGCGAGCATCGTCGCGATCGGCACGTCGGCGTTCTCGGGCTCGACAGACTCGAAGAACAGCTCGGTCAGCCCCAGCTTGGCGAGCGTCCCGCGGGCCTCGAGTGTCAGCACCGGGCCGCCGGGGCCTCGCACGTCGAGCCGCCGCCAACCCTCGCTGTCGAGGAACCCCTGGAAGCCGGTGTCCTTGTCCGTCGCATTGTGCTCGATGTTCAGCTTGGCGTCCTTCAGCGGGACGACCGCTGCCGGGCGCGATCCCGCAGCTACGGCCGCCACCGAGAGCAGGACGGCCGACGCGGTCAGGAACGAGGGGACGATGAGTCTCATGAAGTACCTCCGTGGGTTCGAGAATTCGCGACCACGCTACGGCGACCACATGAGGCGGACGTGAGAGTCGAGGTACGAGAGCGATGAGTTGCTTCGTGTGGACGTCCTACGACCGTGTTGAACTCAGCGAAGACCCGCGCCTCGCGCCGCCCGCACGAAAAAGGTCGGGGTAGCCGTACCAACAGGGTCGCGCGCGAGGCGTAGCTTTCCAGTCATGCAGCGCGACCTCCACTTGAAGCGCCCCGCCCTCCCCGTTCGGGGCCTGCTCGCGTCGCCGCATCGCGGCGCGGTGGAGGTCGCAGCTCTCTTCGGGCTCTATGGCTTCTACCAGTTGATCCGCGGCTTCGGCGAGCTCGACTTCGAGGCCGCGCAGCGGAACACGGAGGCGATCGTGGCGGCCGAGCAGCGGCTCCAGGTCTTCGTCGAGCGCGGCGTCCAGGACTGGGCGCTCGGCGTGCCCGGTCTCGCCGCCCTGCTCGGGTTCGCCTATCTCGCCCTTCATCTCGTACTCACGCCCGCCGTCCTCGTCTGGGTCTACCGAAACCATCGGGAGCGCTTCCCGCTCGTGCGGACGACGCTCGTCGTCTCGACCGCGCTCGCCCTCGTGGGCTACGTCGTCTATCCGGCCGCGCCGCCGCGGCTCGCCGGGCTCGGCTTCGCGGACACGGTCAGCGAGCGCGCGGGCCTCAACCTGAGCTCGGACGTGCTCGGGAGCTTCTACAACCCGATCGCGGCTGTGCCGAGCCTGCACTTCGGCTACGCCATGCTCGTCGGCGGCGCGGTGACATGGCTCGCGCGCAACCGTGCGCTCCGGCTTGCCGGGGTCGTCTATCCGGCCCTGATGCTCTTCATCATCGTCGCGACCGGCAACCACTTCCTGCTCGATGCGGTCGCCGGCGGCGCGGTCGTCCTCGCCGGCTGGGCGTTCGCGCGGCTCCTGATCCCGTCCCGGCGCGAGCCTATTACCGCCGGCCGCCCCCAGCGACACCTCGAGCGGCTGGCGGCCTAGCTGTCCGTCGCGAGCTTCCCCGCCTGCTTGTCGATCGGGATCCGGACGACGCCCCACGCGAGGCCGAGCTTCTCGAGCGTCCAGATCACCCAGCCGCCGGGGTCGAGCTCGAGCTTCCGCAGCCCGTGAAACGCCGAGGTCGGGAAGGCATGGTGGTTGTTGTGCCAGGACTCGCCGAACGAGAGCCAGGAGAGCCACCAGACGTTGCGCGACTCATCGCGCGACGCGAAGCGGCGTCGGCCCCAGAAGTGGCAGATCGAGTTGATCGAGAACGTGACGTGGTGGAGCAGGAAGATCCGCACGGCGCCGCCCCAGAAGAGCCCCGCGAGGAAGCCGTACCAACCGCCGATCAGCGCCCAGCCGACGAGCGCCGGCAGGAGCAGCGAGAGGAGGACGAGCGGCAGGAAGAGCCGGGCGATCACGCGCAGGCCGGTGTCGCGCAGCAGATCCTTCGCGTAGCGCGTCTGGTCGGCGCGCCCCGACTCCGAGAAGAGCCAGCCCGTGTGCGCGTGCCAGAGTCCCTTCAACGCCTCGACGACGCCGCCGCCGTAGCCGGCGTGGGGGCTGTGCGGGTCGCCCTCCTGGTCTGAGAACTGGTGATGCTTGCGGTGGTCTGAGACCCAGGCGACGACGTCGCCCTCGACCGCCATCTGGCCGAGCACGGCGAACGTGTAGCGCACCGGCCGGTAGGTCTCGAACGAGCGATGGGTGAAGAGGCGGTGGTAGCCGACGGTGATCCCGACGCCCGTCAGCACGTAGCCGACCGCGAGAATCGCGAGCTCGGTCGGGCCTACCATCCTGTCCCACAGGAGGACGATCGCGGCGACGAGGCCGACGAAGGGCAAAATGATCCCTGAAAGGTTGATCAGCTTGTGCGTGCGCGTCATGCTCGTTCTCCTTGGAGCCGGGATCTCGGCCGGTCTGACCGTCAGTCGGCCTGCTCGTAGAGTTCGAAACGCGGAAAGAACGAGCGACCGAGGAACGAAGAACGAGTTTCAGTCACGGTAGCCGCAGAACGACGCGCCGAAACCTGCGAACGTCTTTCGCGATGGTTGCCGGCGAGACCGCTTCGGTCGCACGGAGACTGGTGCCGCCGCCGCGGATCACCGTCGTCGGCTCGGCGAACGTCGATCTCGTCGCGCGCTGCTCGCGCCTCCCGGCGCCGGGGGAGACGATTGGCGGCGCCGTCTTCTCGCGGATCCCCGGAGGCAAAGGGGCGAACCAGGCCGTCGCCGGGGCGCGACTCGGCGCTGCGGTGAGCTTCGTCGGCCGGATCGGCGCGGACGACCTCGTGCTCCGTTCGCTCGAGGCCGAGGGCATCGACGTCTCGGGCGTGCGCCGAGACGAGGGCGAGAGCGGTGTCGCCC